>JAEYWB010000275.1 GCA_023429275.1 Planctomycetota bacterium | reverse complement strand
ACAGACAGATGAGCAGGGAGTCGATGATGTCGTGCTGGCCGACGATGTCCCGGGCCTTCTCGGTCTTGACCGCCAGCCGGGCTTCTCGGAGCCGGGCGATGACAGCGGTGTCGTTCGGAGTGTTCATATCGGGATTCGTCGGGAAGGGATTCAGAATCGTCAGACGGCCGGTCAGTTCCTCTTGTTCACGGTCGCTGGCCGCGGGTCCTTGGCGTCGGCCACCTCATCGGTCTCGCGGTTGTATTCGTCGTCCGCCCGCTGGGCTTCCATCGGGTCGATCAACTGGTCCTGATCCGCGTCGATCTGGTCGAAGTCCTGGCGAGAGGCCTGGAACTCCTGCCACGAGAGGTCGCCATCGTTGTTGCGGTCCATGGCCTGAAACCAGGCGGGGCCGACCGGGGGGCGGCGCTGGAACGCCGGCAGCTGCGAGCCTGCCGGCTCGGGCGCCCCGAACAGGGTGTAGGTTCCGCGGATGAGTTCGAGATGGAAGTGCCGGATTGGCTCCTTCTTCGAGATCGTCCCGCTCCTGTCGGTATCGAGTTCGAAGAGCGACTTGTGCATGTTGCGGCGCTCCCGCTCGGAGATCCGGCCGTCGCCGTTCCGGTCGAGCGTGAGGAAATAGCCGGAGCCCGTGTCGTAAAGGTTGACGCGGCAGGTCGTCGCAGCGGGCTCGCCGCGGGCGGCCACGAACCGCTTCATCTCGTCACCGAAGACCTTCTCGTCGGAGTCGACGTCCATCAGTTCGAACAGCCCGGCCTCGAGGCGGACGCTGTCCTTCACCTCCGGCCGGTCGAGATATCCGTTCGCGTCGATATCCAACCTGTTGAAAACCCGCATGGCGGACTCCATCGTCTTCGCGATCGGGTCGATGTTGCGGTGCGAAAGGCTGATGACGGCCCCACGGAGCTTGACCTTCACAAAGTCGGGGCGGTCGCCGCTGTCGAGCCGCTCGATCCCCGGAGTCAGGATGCGAAGCTGCGCGGGCACCCCCGTCGGAGGAGCGAGGTCGACTGCGACCTCGAAGTCGACTTCGGTCTCCTGGACCCGGGAGAGCTCGTTCGCATCGAGCCGGCCGTCGCCGTTGCGATCGAGCCGGGCGATCCGCTCCCTGCTCCAGCCCAGCTCTTCCTTTGAAAGGGACTTCAGACGGCCGCGGTCGTAGAGCTGCAGGAGCCTCCGCCCGACGAACGGGTCACGGAGGTCGCGAAGCATGTCCGACATGACCGCGGAGGGCTTCGGAATTGCCGAGGTGAGCTGCGTCGGATCCGGTGGAGGAGGCGGGGCCGCTTCATCGAACGTGACGCATTCGTCGCGGTCCGTGTCCTTCTCGAGGAGCCGGTCGGCCGCAGACGAGATCTCGTTGGTGTCGATCGTGCCGTTGCCGTCCGCGTCGAGGAACTGGAAGACGAGGTCATCCGGTTCGGAGGCACTCGCGTCCTGGCGATAGGCGATCGTCTCTCCCCCGAACCGCTCGATCGTCCGCTCGATATCCCCCTGAGCGAGCGTCCGCTCTCCCGCGCCGATCGACTGGAGAAACCCCTTGGCCGACTCGCGTTGCTTCGTCCGCAGCAGGGGGGACTGGCTCGCCTCGTCCCGGCTCAGCTTTCCGTCGCCATTGGCATCGAGCGTCTTCATGAGTGAGCGGGCGTACTCCCGCCGCCGCACCGCGAGAGACTTCCCGCCGAGGCTGACGTGCATCCGGAGGTGGAGCGGCCCACCGTCGAGCATCAGGATCGAATCCCGCACCTCTTCCGCCTCGTTCTCGTCCACGGCGGCGGAGAGCTCATTCGCCATCGGGCGCGACTTCGCCGGCGGGTCGGGTTCGACTCCGAGAAGTGCGACGGCGATGAAAAGGAGCTCTGTCATTCCTGGCGAGATCAGGGTTTGGCGGAGGGTGTGAGCGGCAGCTGGGTCGGAGCAGCCGGCGTGCGAAACGGATCGAGTTTCATGCGGCCATCCCGTGCCTCGAGGTAAGGATCCTCGGGCGACTTCGTCCCCTGCCAGAAGTTCGTTGCGGCGAAAACCTCCTGACCATCAAGACTGACGCGAAGCCGGCGGGACGTGATTCTCGCGAGGCTGTAGCGCCAGGCCGCTTCACCACTTGAAGTCTTCCGGGCTTCGACGACGAGCAGAACCTCGGGATCGTTGGCTTCGACGAATGCGAACAGGGCACCATCGATAAGCCCGGACGGTTCATCCTGGAAGCGGTCGATCGGCTGCGGCATCAGTCGCAGCACGTTCGGCTGACCATCCTGAAGGAACATCTCCGCTTCGAACCGCCGGGCGATGTTCCGCATCGTGGTCAGCCGCGCGACGGGACGGTCTTCCGGCGGCCCCGACTCCGGAACAGCCTTGCCGATCAGCCCTCCGGACTTCGGAGTCCACCGGAACTGACCTCGACGTTCGCACCGGAGCGGTGTCCCGACGAGGGAAGTCATTTCGTAGAAGACCGCATCGGGGTCTTCCGGTCCCCGAATCGAGAACGAGCAGGCCGCGACAGGCCGGACTCCGTCCCGCCAGACGAAGAGCGATCCGTCCTTGACGAGCCCGCCTCTCGGATTGGTGTATCGCAGGATCGGCGTCAGCTGGTTCTTGAGCGGAGCGCCGGCCCCGTCCGGCCCTGCGTCGCCGCGAGAGAGCGACCATTCGGCAAACTTGTCCTGGACGAACCGGAGGCGGGAATCCCGGTCGGGATCCTGCGCATCATCAGCGCTCGCGACGGGCGTCGCCACGCTCAGGAGCAGCAGAAGGAGAGACCAGGCTTTCATGAGGTTGCCACGAGTACGAACGGGGCGCCAATGTGACAGAAACTTTTCGAGTGAATCGGACAGATTCGAATCTGATTCCCGAGAGGACGGCCGGAAACGGGGTGAAGACAGGCGAAAAATCAGCCGGCGAGGAGTTCCTTCACCGGCTCGGCCCCCTTTTCAACGATCGAAATCGGCCGACCAATGGTCGAAATGTTCTCCTTCCTGGGGTCGATCCCGATGGCGGCGCAAACCGTTGCCAGGAACTCGGGCGGCGTGACGGGCCGCGTTTCGACCCCCTCGCCCCCCTTGCCCGAAGAGCCGACGACCTGTCCTCCCTTGATGCCGCCGCCGCACAGGACGGTGCTCCAGGCGTCCGGCCAGTGATCGCGTCCCTGGTTCGGGTTGATCTTCGGCGTCCGCCCGAATTCCCCCATCCAGACGACGAGCGTGTCCTGGAGCATCCCCCGCTCGCGAAGATCGGAGAGGAGCGTCGACCACGCCGGGTCGAGCGTACCGCAGAGAGTCTTGACCGCGGTGAAGTTGTCGGCGTGGGTATCCCAGCCGAATCCGGACTGGCTCGTCCCGGTCAGGCCGACCTCGACGAACGAGACCCCTCGCTCGATCAGCCGACGGGCCAGGAGGCACCCTTGGCCGAACCGGTTGCGGCCGTAAGCATCACGGAGCTTCGCGGGCTCCTCTTCGAGCTTGAAGGCGTGCTTCGCCTGCGACTCGATCATCTTTCTCGC
>JAEYWB010000259.1 GCA_023429275.1 Planctomycetota bacterium | reverse complement strand
CGCGAGGAGTGCGACAAGGGCTCCATGAAGGGGTTTTTCGACTCGAACGACACCGACAAGGACGGCTTCTTCGAGCGGGAAGAATGGGATGCCCTTCTCAAGTTCATCTCGACCGGAAAGAACAGCGCCTTCGCTCTCAAGCCGGGAGGGAAGGGGGATATCACCAACACTCACGTCGTCTGGAAGCAGACGAAGGGGCTGCCGTATGTCCCCTCGGCGATCGTCTACAAGGATCAGTACGTCCTCGTGAAGGATGGCGGTCTCGTGACGATCTACGACACGAAGACCGGCAAGGTGCTTCACCAGGGGCGCTCGGTCGCCGGCGGCCGGTACTACTCGTCCCCGGTCGCGGCGAATGGCCTCCTGTACCTCGCCGAGCTCGATGCAGGGGCGATCACGGTCCTGCGGCCCACCGGCGGCAAGCCGGAACAGGTCGCCCAGAACCCGCCTCTCGGGGAACGGGTCGCGGCGACGCCGGTCATCGCCGGGAACACCCTCTACGTCCGGACGGCCGGGCACCTCTACGCCTTCGCCGAAAAGTAGCCATCTCGCTCCGCCGAGATGAGCGAGGGGACAATCGGCGGTCCTCCCCACGGGACCGTCGATTCTCTCCCAAAGCCTCCCAAGTCCCACCCGGGACGGAAGGGAGTAGCCCCCGTGTCAACGGGGGGAGCCGCAGCCAGTCGAAGGGCCAGTCCCGCCAGGGACGAAAGAACGCCTTGGCAGAGGTGGCCGCCTCGCGAGGGATGGGCTCTTTCGTCCCTGTCGGGACTCTCGAATGATCTCTTGCGCCGTATCCCCCCGTTGAAACGGGGGGCTACTCCCTTCCGTCCCTGACGGGACTACCCGTCGACTGCCACCACCGACTTTGCCGCAGACCACCGCACGAATTCGGGGCGAACCTCCCGCTCGCCCCGAATTCGCTCGTTTCGGTTCCGCGTCCCCGATATGATTCCCGTTTCAACCGCGCTCGAACTGCGCACACATGTTCAGTTCCGGGCGGTCTCCGGCCTGCGTCAGGCTGGATTGCTCCCTCCCTCCGGCTTTTCCGCCGTCCCTGACGGAAAAACCGGTTGAACCGGGAGCCGTTTGCCGTGTCGGGGACTCCCACAGGATCGTTCCTGTTCCGTTTCCCTGGCTGTTCTTTTTCTGACAGAGAGTTCGCCGTGTCCACGACTGCCCAACCTCAGACCCAGAAGCAGGTTCTCACCGGAGCCGACATCCTGGTACTCGCTTTGGTTCAGCAGGGCGCGCAGTTCGTATTCGCCTACCCCGGCGGGGCCAGCATGCCCCTCCACCAGGCCCTTCGGGCTCACCGCGAAAAGATCCGCACCATCCTCCCCCGCCACGAGCAGGGGGGAGGTTTTGCCGCCCAGGGAGTCTCCCGGACGAGTGAATCGGTCGGCGTCTGCATGGCGACCAGCGGCCCGGGGGCGCCGAACCTCGTCACCGCCATCGCCGACGCCAAGATGGACAGCGTCCCGATGATCGCCGTGACCGGCCAGGTCGCCCAGGCGGTGATCGGCTCCGATGCCTTCCAGGAAACGCCGATCGTCGAGATCTGCCGCGGCATCACCAAGCACCACTACATGATCACCGCCGAAGACTGGCGGAACCCCGAAGACGTCCAGGCCGCCCTCAAGTCGATCCCCCGGATCGTCAAGGAGGCGTTCTACGTCGCCCGGACCGGCCGCCCCGGCCCGGTCCTGATCGACTTCCCGCGGAACATCCAGATCTCCGTCCTCGAAGGGGACGTCGACTTCGACCCGCCGATGCACCTCCCCGGCTACCACCCGGAGCGGAAGCATGTCGCGAACGAGCAGGTGAAGCAGGTCATCGCCGCCATCAAGCGGTCGAAGAAGCCGATCCTGTACGTCGGCGGGGGGGTCATCAACTCCAACGCCGCCGAAGACCTCACCGCCTTCGCGAAGAAGTCGGGCATCCCGGTCACCATGACCGTCATGGGCCTCGGCTCGTTCCCCGGCGATGACCCGCAGTCGCTGCACATGCTGGGGATGCACGGGACGGTCTATTCGAACTACGCCATCAACGAGGCGGACCTCCTCCTCGCCCTCGGCGTCCGGTTCGACGACCGCGTCACGGGCAAGCTCGACGAGTTTGCGAAGCACGGCAAGATCGTGCACGTCGACATCGACCCGTCGGAAATGCACAAGAACAAGGAAGCCCACATCCCGATCGTCGCGGACGTGAAAATCTTCCTCGAGAAGCTGAACGCCGCCTTCACCGACGCCGACAAGCCGCAGATCGACGAGTGGTGGAAGCAGATCAACGCCTGGCGCGACAAGCACCCCCTCAAGTACAACGATGCGGGGGACTACATCCTCCAGCAGTACGCGATCGAGGAGCTCTGGCGGCAGACGAAGGACATCAACCCCTACGTCGCGGTCGGCGTCGGCCAGCACCAGATGTGGGCGGCCCAGTTCTACAAGTTCAACAAGCCGAAGCACTGGCTCTCGAGCTCGGGCCTCGGCACGATGGGCTTCGGCCTCCCGGCGGCGATGGGCGCCCAGGCGGCCCACCCGGGCGAGCTGTGCATCGACATCGACGGCGACGGTTCGATCCTGATGAACATCCAGGAGCTCGCGACGCTCAAGTGCGAAAAGCTCCCGGTGAAGGTCCTGCTGCTGAACAACCAGCACCTCGGCATGGTGGTTCAGTGGGAAGACCGCTTCATGTCCGGCAAGCGGGCCCACACCTACCTCGGCCCGATCGACCACCCCGAATGGCTGGGCGAAGGGAAGGGTGACCACTACGCCGAAACCTACCCCAACTTCGTGGAGATCGCCCGCGGCTTCGGCCTCCAGGCGAAGCAGGTCCGCAGCAAGGCCGAGTACCCCAAGGCCCTCGCCGAAATGCTCGCCGCGGAAGGCCCGTACCTCCTCGATGTCCTCTGCCCGTACCAGGAACACGTGCTGCCGATGATCCCGGGTGGGAAGACTGTTCGGGACATCATCATCGAATAGACAAGGGGTGGGCACTGCCTTCGCTATCTGCCGTAGGGGGACGGGTTGCGAATAAAACGTCGTGCCGGCATGGACGACGCTCAACAGAATCGAGAAGCCGCGCGAGACGGGAAAACCGTTTCACGCGGCTTCTCTCGTTTCATTCATCCCCAAGATAATCGCGAACCTACCCCGCTCTTCCAACGCCGGCACTCGCAAGTAACAATTGGCAACGCTTCCCCAAGCGGCTTGAGACGATTTGAGGCTGATGGTCCCTGCTGCCGTCTCTGAGTTCACTCAGAACGTCTGACGCCTCAGAAGACGATACTGTGAAGGCCACCTCTGATGTCCGACATCGGCAAGGCGATACAACTGATCCCTGACAAGATCGCTCAGGTTAGCGCTCTTCTCCGGCAATCGCATGTACCCGGAGACCGCGAAGAGATTACGCTGACGGATCTCAGTACCATCGAAGCAGGCAACTTTTGGCTTGCAATTGTCGCGATCTGCCATCAAACCTCGCCACTGGGGCAACCGCCGCTTTCTGGGACTGTAAATGGACGAAGTTTGCGAGGCTGGGACTACTTGGTCGCCAAGTTTCAGGCTTATGTCACAAAGCGTAAGGAATTCTTGACACCATCCAAGTGGGCCACAATTTCCAAGAACTGGATCACTACCGTCTTCGGCAATTCCCTATCCGATCCGGAAGGCCGTGCCGCACTCCTGCGGGATTTGGGTGCACAAATGCAGCGGCAACAGATCACACACTTCCACGAGCTGTACATGCGCTGCGACGGACGCATCAAGGACGGCGAGCCCAACCTACTTTCTCGTCTAACCCGATTCGCTGCGTACTCGGATCCCGTTTGCAAGAAGGCATATTTTCTCCTAGCCATAATGCGAACCAGCTGTAACTGGACATATCGCGACACCGAGAATTTGGGTCCGCCCGTGGATTACCACGAGATCCGCGGCCACCTGCGAGTTGGAACCGTTGTCATTTTAGACGACAATATTCGAAATTGTGTCGAGTCAGGACAATCTCTTACCAAGGAAGAGGATATCGCTATCCGGCTGGCGGTCAGAGACGCCATTTGGCAGATATCGCGTGAGTCCGGAATTCGTGATGCGAGTGTATGCCACTATTTATTCTGGAATGTGTTCCGATCGCACTGCACGAGAATTGACCCAAACTGTTTGGGTTGCCGGCCAAGCACGCTTCCTCTACGCTACCGGAGTCTAAATGTGAGGGCCGAAGA
>JAEYWB010000244.1 GCA_023429275.1 Planctomycetota bacterium | reverse complement strand
CGCTGTGGATGGCGTCCGGAATGTTCCTGCTGCTGGCCATGGTTCCCGGCCTTCCGAAAATCCCCTTCGCCCTCCTGGCCGCGGGCGTGATCTGGCACATCCGCCGCCTGAATCGTCCGGCACCGGTCAAGCCGCAGCAGTCGAAGTCAGCGGACGACGCTCCGCCGCCGACTCCCGAGTTCGACGAGAAGCGTCAGCTCGAAGAATTCCTCGTTCAGGACCGAGCGGTCGTCGAAGTCGGCGCCCGCCTGATTCCGCTGGTGAACCCCAAGCGGGCCCGTGGCATCGCCGACCGCATCACGTCACTCCGCCGCGACTTCGCCAAGTCGAACGGCATCTGGATCCCACCGATCCGCATCCGCGACAACCTCGAACTCGGCCCTGAGGAATACCGCGTCGTCATCGCCGGCCGCGAAGCCGCGCGGAAGACGCTCCGCGTCGACCTGATGCTGGCGATCGCTCCCGAGTCCTCGACCGTCGCCATCCCCGGTGAAGACACCACGGATCCGGCTTTCGGCATGCCGGCCAAGTGGATCGAGCCCGCCATCCAGAGGCAGGCCGAATTCTCCGGCTACACCGTCGTCGACCCTGCCAGCGTCCTCATCACGCATCTCGGCGAGATCCTCAAGCGTCACGGCTCGGAACTTCTGAGCCGTGAAGACGTCCGCAAGATGCTCGACAAGGTGAAGGAGCAGGCCCCGACGATCGTGGAGGAACTGAAGCCCGACGTCGTCCGCATGGGGACGCTGCACCAGGTTCTCGTTCAGCTCGCGGCGGAACGCGTTCCGCTGTCCGACCTCGTCCTGATCCTCGAATCGATCGCCAACCACGGCGCGACGACGAAGAACCCCGATGACCTGCTCGACAAGGTCCGCGAGGACATCGGCCGGATCATCTGCGGGCGGTTCTGCGACGACACGGCCAAGCTGCAGGTCATTGTTCTCGAGCCCAAGCTCGAAGCCCGGCTTCGCGAATCGCTGCACGAAGGCCAGCTGGCGCTCGATGGCAAACGCCTCGAAAAACTGCTGGAAGAAATCGGCGAACACTGGCGGGCCGCGGCCCGTCAGCGCGTCGAAGTGGCGCTCATCATGGACCGCCGTCTCCGCCGGCCGCTTCGCAAGCTCCTGGCCCGCGCGCTGCCTGATCTCGGAACACTCAGTTACACGGAAGTTCCCGCCGACATCATGCTCAACCCGATGGGCATGGCCCGATTTTCCGCTGTCTTCGACGACCCCGTCGCTGAAGAACCTCGCACCACCAATCGAACCCCCGTCCACGCCCACGCCGCATGAAACACAGCCCGCTGACGGCGTCGGCGGGAACGACAGCAATTTGAATGACCACGTCCACCGCACAACCCGGCCAACCGTGGGCCCGCGCCAGCGGCCTGTTGGGAGGGTGCGCGACAACCATCGCCGGAGTCGCCCAGTCGGTCGACCCCGACGTCATCGTCTATCGAGCCACAGTCGCCGCGATCACCGTCGCGGTCATCGTCCGAGTCTTCATCCTCGTCTGCCAGTCCACCACGCCACCGATCGAAGACGACGAATAGATCACTCCGACCTAGAGAGCCGCCTGACCTCGCGACCATCAGGGGGCTGCCCCCCCCGGCTCGCCAGATCTGATTTTTTCAACCTTCATCCTTCCGCCTTCACCCTTCCTGCAGTTCCTGTTGGCATGGAAGCCATCGCCCGAGCCTACCGACACGTCGCCACGCGCAACAGCCGCGACCAGTTGATCGTTGATCACCTGGCGTTCGTGCAGCATGTGCTGGGGCGGATCGTGGCCGGACTGCCGCGCGGGATCGACAACGAAAACCTCGAAGCGGCCGGCATCCTGGGACTGGTGGAAGCCGCAGGCCAGTTCGACGCCTCCCGAGGGGTCTCGTTCAAGACCTTTTCCTTCCCCCGCATCCGCGGCGCGATTCTCGATGAATTGCGCCGCAACTGTCCCCTTCCGCAGCAGATGCTGCAGCGCTGGGCCCTCATTCGCCGCGCGGCCGGCGCAACGCCGTTGCCGGACGCCGAAACACTCGCCGTCCGGACGGGGCTGTCGGTCGAGGAAATCGAGGAGTGCCTCGAAGCGATCCGACTGACGCGGCCCGAGAGTTGGCGCGAGGAACTGTCGACCGAAGGCGTCTACCGCCGGATCGATCCGGGAGAAGGCCTGGAACGGGCCGACCAGGTCGGACTCCTGACCGATGCCATCGAACAACTGCCGCGAACCGACCGGCTCGTTGTTTCGATGTACCACCTGGACGACATGCGACTGAAGGAGATCGGCGAAGTGCTCGGCCTGTCGGAGTCGCGTGTGAGCCGCATCCTCTCGCGGGCCGAACAACGGCTGCGTGATTCCTTGAGAAGAAAAGAGCGGCGACGACTGGCTTGAGATCGACCTGGGCAACTTCCTCCTGAACCACACGATGCAACCAACCAAACCACTCGCTTCGCGAATCCTGTCCGCCGCGGCGGTCCGCGTCAGTCACGGCCGCACTTCGGCGGCTTCGAAGGCGGATGCTCCCTGCAGTCCCGCACCGCGGATTGAAACCCGCCAGCGAAACGGCGCCATCAGCGAGATCGTCGTCACGTGTGCCTGCGGCCAGCGGACCGTGATTGAATGCGACTACAGCGACTCGGCCGCTCCGAAACCAGCCAAGACCAATTAGCCGGTTCGCCCGCAAGCAGCCGGCGAGGACCATTCCACCGTGACCGACCACATCAACAACGCCGCGAACTCGTTGGCTCGCCGCCGCTGGGC
>JAEYWB010000337.1 GCA_023429275.1 Planctomycetota bacterium | reverse complement strand
GGGTGACCGGCGCCGCAGCGCGAGGCGGATTCCTCCATCGGGCCGGAGGGACGCCCGGAATTTCAGCCTGGCTTCTCCCTGGCCAGGGGCGAGGGCGAACTCGAACCGCCGGGCGAGCGTTGCCAGGACGATGATCATTTCGAGCATCGCGAAGTGCTGACCGACGCAGACCCGCGGGCCTCCGCCGAACGGGAAGTAGGCGAACTGCGGCCGGCCGGTTTCGTTCTCCGGAAGGAACCGGTCCGGATCAAAGCGGAGCGGATCGGGGAACCAGCGAGGGTCGCGCTGGACGATGTACGAGAACTCCTGCACGAGGTCCCCCTTGCGGATCGGGTAGCCTCCGATGTCGACATCTTCGAGAGCCTCCCGGACGAAGACTCCCGAGGCGGGGGGATAGAGCCGGAGCGACTCCTTCACGAACCGCTCACAGAGTTTCAGCCGGCCCAGGTCGGCGGCTTCCAGCGGTCGGTCACCGACGGCAGATGCCTCGCGGAGAACCGCCTCCTGAAGGTCGGGGTGCCGGGCGAGCTCGTAGAACACCCAGCAGAGCCCGGCGGCGGTCGTGTCGTGCCCGGCGAGGAGCATCGTCATTGCGTTGTCGCGGACCTGCGAATCGGTGAGCGTTCCGACTTCGTCATCCGCAGCGAGAAGCAGCATCGAGAGGAGATCCCCCCGGTCGACCCCTTCGGCCCGGCGGGCCCGGACGATCGACCAGATGAGTTCGTCGAGGTAACGGATCGCCTCCCGCTTCGCCCGTCGTCCTGGCCACGGCAGCCAGGACGGGGGGAGAAACGGGGAGCCGGATTCCCGGAGGGCGACCTCGGACAGGGTTTTGACGGCACGGCTGATGTCGTCGGTCCGGCTTGCGATATCGGTGCTGAAGAGTACTTCTGCGATGATCCGCATGGTGAGGGCGGTCACTTCGCTGTCGATCTCGACGACGTTCTCGCCTCGTGCGAGGCGGGTTTCCCACTGATCGGCGAGCCTGCTGGCCTGTTGAGCCATCGCGGCGGCGTATCCGCCGAACCGCCTGGAGGCGAAGGCGGGGGTGACGAGCTTTCGTTGCCGCCGCCACATCTCCCCATCGCTTGTAAGGACGCTGTTGCCGTTCCACTGGGCGAAAACACGGCGGACATGCGGCCCGATCTCGAACGACTTCGCCCTGGTAACCAGGATCTCGCGGATCTGGTCAGGGTGATGGAACAGGAAGTAGCGCTTCCAGCCGACGCGGAGCATCACCGCGTCACCGAACTTGGCGTGGACCTGTTCGAGATAGCCCAGCAGATCGCGACTGATGGCCCGCAGTTGGGAAAAGCCGAAGAAAAGGTCGCGAGGACCGGGTGGAAGACGAGTCGCAGCCATGATGACCCCTCAGAGAAGCGTCCGGCGAGGAGGTTCGCCGGTCCGCACAAGATCCTTCGGCGGCCAGACAGGACCGGCAACGGCGTTCTGGAAGGTGGGAACCTCGAGAGTCGCGACGGTCGCGTGGCGGCTGCGAGAGATTGTATCGCCCCGGTGTGCGGCCAGCGGTTTTGCGAGGACGAAGCGTCCGTCCGCACGACGGCGCGCCGCACTACTACCGGCGGGAACGTCTTCTTCCGGCCGGGAATGGACCGGCTCGTTTGAAACAGGCTGATGTTCCGCCCGTAGTCCGAGCCGCGCTACATCGGTGCGGCCGGGGCCGCCGGGTCTTGGGAAGGGGCCAGGGGAGCCGCTTCGGCCGGCAGATCGCGCCATTCCGCCACGGGGAGCGAGCGGCTCCAGACCTGCGGGTCGCGCTCGGGGACGCGGTGAACGAGGATGATGTCGAGCAGGTCGTACGCCGACAGATCGTGATGCTCCGCGGCAATCCGGGCGAGCCGGAGGGCGATCTGTGCGGACTGTTTGTCGTCGGTCCGCGGGTCGTTCGCGACCTGGATGACGATCCGCATCTCCGACTTCGCGTCGGGACGGTGACTCTTGTGCTTTCCTCCGACGACCTGCGGCTGCGACTTCGGAAACGCCTCCGCGATGGCGACCTGCACCTCGCGGAACGGCCGGGTGTAGAGCTCCCAGTAGAGGAACAGCAGGACGATGATCGTGATGGCGAAGGTGAACATCGCGAAGACGATCCACCAGCCCGGAATCCCCGGAGCCCACTCGGGGCGCGCGGAAGTGGGGGAATGCGGAGAGCGTGAATCGTCGGGAGTCGCGGCGTCTGGCTCGGTCGAGGAAGTCATGTCTGGAATCTTAGACGACGACGCGTCGTTCGCATCGTCAGGCGACGGATCGTTTGCGATCACGCGGCGTATCCACGGCGGTGAACCGACGTCGTTGTCAGGAAATCCGAAAGCTCCTTCTCCGTCACCGGCTCGGGAGACCCGTCCGGGACCGATGCGATCAGCGACGAATTGATGATTCGGATCGCAGCGGGATCGGGTGACGGGATCGCCGCGGTATGCAGGACTCCCTTCCAGGCCGGCCGCGAGCCGTCCGGCCGGGCGAGACTGTTGTTGACCAGGAGGATCTGGAAGGCCGTGTGGTCGAAATCATCGAGCCGGGTGATGTAGGGGCTCAGGAGTTCCTCTCCCTCGAAGAACATCGGATTGTGCCGCTCGAGGAGCTCGGCTTCGGTCAGACCAAGGTCCGCGGCGCAGAGAGCCGAGTCGGCGAGCGCCACCTGCGACGCGACCGGCGTCGGCTCGTACCCAAGCATCAGGAAACACTCTTCGGGGCCGCCGTCGCGGTGAAGCTTCGTCGTGACCTGCTGGTCGAACCGGGTCGCGGACTGATAGACGAGCGTGCGCCCCGTCTCGACCTGATGTCTCTCGGCGAGGGCCTGCTTGAGTTCGACCATGAGCGTCCGTTGTCGCTCGGACGATGTTCTCCGGCCGAGATTGACGAGACAGAAGCCGGGCTGATCGAGCCCGATCCGGCACGTCCGCTCGCTGATCGCCTCAACGAAGGAGGGAGTGATGTTCGCTCCCGCAGCGATGTCCAGAGGCAGCCGGTAGTCCGCCGGTTGCCAGTTCGTTCGTCTTGTCACACGTCACCCTCACCGAGGAATCAGCGGAAAGCTTGATCGAGCGTCGGCTGGCGGGGAAGGGGGTTCTTCAAGCGAGGGTGTTCACGGCACCGTAGCTCCCGAATCCGGAGTTCTCATCCCGCGCCGGAGCCTGGATTCCCCAGTCTTCCAAAGCGCCCTTCCCCTGCTCCGGCAGTTTTTGCTACATCCTCTTCCCAAGCACCCGAAAGCAGCGGCTGGCGGCGAGTCCCTCTTGACCTC
>JAEYWB010000186.1 GCA_023429275.1 Planctomycetota bacterium | reverse complement strand
GGACCCGGCCGGAGAGCCGTCCGGGGGGCGGCATCACGCGTCCCGATCTCACACCCGGTTCGCGGCCTGGCGCCGGCGGCGCCGGTCGTCCGTCGCAGCTGCCGGCCGGCCGGGGAAGCGGCATCTCCGGCAATCTCCCCAGCCTTGGTGGCCGGCCGGGCGTCGGGACGGGCCTGCCCGGTGCCGGCGGGCGTCGACCAGCCACGCTTCCAGGCCTCGGTGGTGCGGGGGTCAGCGACCGGATGGCCGGTAACCGCGGCACAGTCGCCGATCGCCGACAGGACCTGTCCGGCCGCTTCAACCAGCTTCAGTCGAACTGGGGGAACGGAAACTTCAACCACTGGGATGGACCGAACGGCGGCGGGGTCAACCACATCGGCTTCTGGGGGCCGAACGGCTACTGGGGACACACGGGAGTGTGGGGCCCCAACGGCGGCCACTGGGGGCACTCGACCGGTATCGGTCCGAATGGAGCCTACGGAACGAACCGGTACTTCGGCCCGGCCGGCCATTGGTCCCGGAACTGGGGGGGCTGGTACAACGGCTACGGCCCCGCCTGGGGGAGCGGCCGCTGGAACTACCTTTGGGACAACTATCCGGTCGCGATGGCGTTCGGTGCCACCATGTGGGGCCTCAACGCGGTCAACTGGGCGTATGGTGTCGGAGCCTACTGGAATCCGTACTACGACACGCCGGTCTACTACAACGACCAGCCGATCGTGACCTACTCGGAGCCGATCTTCTGCGATCCGGGCACAGTGGCGACGCTTCCGGAAGAGACCGAGGAGCCACCGGCCGAGGAAGACGAGCTGACGAGGGTTTTCAACAGCGCGCGGTCGGCCTTCAAGCTCGAGCAGTACGACGACGCACTGAAATGGACGAACGAGGCCCTCTCCAAGGCTCCGCATGACGCGGCGATCAACGAGTTCCGCAGCCTCGTCCTCTTCGCACAGGGGAAGTATCGGGAGTCAGCCGCGACCATTCACGCGGTTCTCGCCGCCGGGCCGGGCTGGAACTGGACGACGATGATCAGCCTCTACTCCCAGCAGGAGACCTACACGGAACAGCTTCGTCGGCTCGAAGAGAAGGCCAAGGCAAGCCCTGACTCGGCCGATCTCCGGTTCCTGCTCGCCTATCACTACCTGACCTGCGACTACAAGCAGGCCGCAGTCACCATGCTGACTGACGTCGTTCGCCTTCAGCCGAAGGACGAGCTCGCGTCCGAGCTGCTCAAGATGTATCAGAGTCAGCCGGCTCAGGAACCGCCGAAGTCCGACGCCCCCGCGCCGAAGCTCGATGAGTCGAAGTTCCCGATGGAAAAGCTCGAGGGGACCTGGACCGCCCGCACGGAGGGAAGCGAGTTCCGGCTCGAGCTCGGGAAGGAGGGAGCCTTCAAGTGGTCGTTCCAGCGGAACGGGAAAGCGGAGGAGGTTGCCGGAGCCTATGTGGTTCGCGGGGACAACCTCGTGATGCAGCCCGATTCCGGCGGAACGATGCTCAGCACGATCGACCTCAAGGACGATCGGACGCTGGCCTTTACGCCGATCGGAAACGCCAAGGCTCTGACGTTTACCCGATGACTCTGCGGATGCCGCTCGACGTGGCATGCCGATGACGAGCCATGATCTCGTGCCGGTCTCCGGACCTGGCACCCCTGTGGAAAGTGCAAGTCATGATTCGACTGCGTGACGTCGGGGATTACGTCCTCGCCGGCCTGCTGCTGCCGACCCTGTTCCTTTCCGGATGCGGAAAGACGGCCGAAGGGACTCCCGCCGCGCCGCCGCCGATCTCCGTCGAGATTGGAACGCCGACGCAGAAGGAGATCACGGACTTTCAGGACTTCACGGGACGTCTCGAACCGGTCGCCGATGTCGAGATCCGCTCCCGCGTCAGCGGCTACCTCACGAAGATCGATTTCGATCCGACGGTCGAGCATGGGGCCGAGGTGAAGGAGGGGGACGTCCTCTTCGAAATCGATCGCCGTCCCTTCGAGATTGAGCTCCAGAGGGCGAAGGCCGAGCTCCTTCAGGCCCAGGCCCGGCTCAAGACTTCGAGCGCGGAGCTCGCCCGGACCGAGCGGCTCTTCAAGCAGGAGGCGGCGACCCAGGCGGACCTCGATCGCGACACCGGTTCGAAGATGTCCGCCGAGGGGGCGATCCTGGCCGCGGAAGCGGCAATCGCCCAGGCGGAGCTCGACCTCGTCTTCTCGAAGATCACGTCGCCTGTCACGGGCCGGATCAGCCGCAACCTCGTGTCGGTCGGCGATCTGATCACCGCCTCGACCGGCAAGCTGACGAGCGTCGTCTCCGTGGACCCGGTCTACGCCTACTTTGATATGGACGAGCTGACGCTCCAGCGGGTGATGGCCGCCATCAAGGACGGAAAGGCGAAGGGACCGTCCGAGGGAGAGATTCCGATCCTGCTCGGACTCGGTCCCGGCACGGACTATCCGTTCCAGGGCAAACTCGACTTCGTCGAGAACCGCGTGAACCCCAACACGGGCACGATCCGGGTCCGGGGTGTCTTTGCCAATCCCAAATCGGAACGCGGGCCCCGCCCGCTGGCGCCGGGCTATTTCGCCCGGATCCGGCTGCCGCTCGGCGCGCCGCACAAGGCGGTGCTCGTCCCCGAGCGGGCAATCGGCCGGGATCTCGGCCAGCCGTTTGTCTACATCGTCGATCAGGAGAACAACGTCGCCTTCCGAAAGGTGGCGCTCGGCGCCCTGCAAGAGGGGAAGCGGGAGATCCTCGAGGGACTCTCCGGAGAGGAGCGGATCGTGGTGAACGGACTTCAGCGCGTCCGGGCCGGGGTCAAGGTGCAGGAGGCCAGGTCCGCCCCGCCGGTCGAGGGAGAGACGGCCGGGAAGAAAGGCTGAGCAACGGCTCCGCGGCGTCCGACTCCGTCCAACTTACCGGCTCGCTCCTCGCAAACCTTCCTTTCGCCTTGCGAAAGCGACGTGACACACCATGGCAAAGTTCTTCATCGAGCGTCCCGTCTTCGCGATCGTCATCTCCCTGGTGATCGTCTTCGCCGGCGGGGCGGCACTGATGACACTTCCGATCGCGCAGTACCCCGAGATCGCGCCGCCGAGCGTCGAAGTCTCGGCGACCTATCCCGGCGCGAACGCCAAGGTCGTCCAGGAGACCGTCGCCGCGCCGATCGAGCAGGAGGTGAACGGCGTCGAGAACATGCTCTACATGTCCTCGCAGTCAACGAACGACGGCGGCTACAAGCTGACCGTCACGTTCAAGCTCGGGACCAACCTCGACATGGCCCAGGTTCTCGTGCAGAACCGGGTTTCGCTCGCGCTGCCGAAGCTTCCGGACGTCGTGAAGACGACCGGCGTCAGCACCAAGAAGAAGTCCCCCAGCATCCTGCTCGTCGTCAACCTCTTCTCGGAACAGGACAAGGCGACGGGCAAGCCGGTTTACGACCAGCTCTATCTCAGCAACTACGCCACCGTCTACATCAAGGACGAGCTGCTGCGGATCAGCGGCGTGGGGGATGTCGGGTTCCTCGGCCAGCAGGACTACATCATGCGGGTCTGGCTCGATCCGCAGCGGCTGGCGTCGCGCGGGATGACCGCCGGGGATGTCATCGCATCGCTGAAGGAGCAGAACGTCCAGGTCGCCGCCGGCCGTCTCGGGCAGCCCCCGGTCCCGACGGGAGTCGACTTCCAGTACATCCTCTCGACGCTCGGCCGGCTGATCGAGCCGGAACAGTTCGGCGAGATCACGATCAAGACGGGGGAGTCGGGAGAGATCACCCGGCTGCGGGACGTTGCCCGGATCGAGCTGGGGGCGAAGAACCAGGACATGCAGTGCTCGCTCGACGGACAGCCGTCGGTCGGGCTGTCGGTGTTCCAGCTGCCGGGATCGAACGCTCTCGAAGTCGCGCACGCCGTCCGCGACAAGATGGCGGAGCTCGAGCGGCAGCTCCCCGGGTTCCAGGCGGGGGTCAAGTACGCGATCGTCTACGACACGACGCCGTTCATCGAGCAGTCGGTCGACGAGGTGTTCCACGCCCTTCGGGACGCGATCGTGCTGGTCGCCATCGTGGTGCTGCTGTTCCTGCAGGACTGGAAGTCGATGATCCTGCCGATGATCGACGTCCCGGTGTCGTTGATCGGGACCCTCGCGGTCATGGCGGCGCTCGGCTTCACGCTCAACAACCTCACCCTCTTCGGGCTCGTGCTGGCGATCGGGATCGTGGTCGACGACGCGATTGTGGTCCTCGAGAACATCGAGGTCTGGCTGGCGAAGGGATACGACGCCAAGACCGCCACGATCAACGCGATGAACGAGATCACCGGTCCGATCATCGCCATCACGCTCGTTCTCAGCTCGGTCTTCCTCCCGAGCGCCTTCCTCGGCGGAATCAGCGGCCAGTTCTATCGGCAATTCGCGCTGACGATTTCGGCCTCGATGCTGATCTCGGCGATCAACGCCATGACGATGACTCCCGCCCGTGCGGTCGCGATCTTTCAGTCGCGCGAGCACAAGGGGGGCGAAGCC
>JAEYWB010000166.1 GCA_023429275.1 Planctomycetota bacterium | reverse complement strand
CCGTGAACCGGTCCCGGCGGAAAATCAGGAACTGGCCGCCATCGATGCTCACGAAAGCCCGGGCGAGCCGTTCGGCGAAGTAGTCCGCGAACCGCGGGTCCTCGAGCATCCCGGCGGTCCACTGCGCGAGGCGATCGGGGCGGTCATCCTTCTCGAACCGGCGGATCTCTTCGAGGGAGGGGACCGTCCCATGGAGAGCGAGCGACAGGCGCCGGTAGACGGCCAAGTCGCTCGCGAGTCCGGCCGGTTGCAGGCCCGCCGCTGCCCAGGTTCGCTGGAGTTCCGAGTCGACCCGGCGGGCCACCGTGGAGATATCGTCGATATCATCGGTCCCGCGATCGAAAACCGGCCGGCCGGCGGTCGGGCTTCGGACCGCGAAAGCCGTCGCCACGCAGAGGGCAACGAGAACGGCCAGGGGGAGTCCGAAGCGTCGCCAGAACATTTTGGAGCCGTTCTCTCGGGGCGAGGGTCCGTCGACCCCAGTCTACCCTGGAGCACATGAATCCGTTTCAGAAGTCATTGATCCTTGCCTGAGGCAGTGCACTACCGTCCACATCCATTGACTGAAGACGACGTCCGCGCGCCGGCGACAGGTGCCCGCGAGCAAGTTTGTCGGCGTCGGCGGCTCACCGGGTTGGAGACAGAATCTGGTCAGTCACCAGAGATTCTGGCTCAGACCGGCCTTCTGGAAGCAAGCGTGGACACGCGAACGACTTGAGGCCCCGAGCGACATCCCGTCTCTCGTTTCCGGGACCGGGGAGTTTGCGTTTCGTCAAACTTGGCCCAACGCGGACGGTTCTCTATCCTTCGCGACCGTCTCGTAGAGTGCCGGCACGGGTCGGCGCCCTCTTCGGCACGTTCCTGGCATCGATGGACGCGGTAGGCTCCGCCTGGCTGTAAGTTCTTGATGCGGCACTAGAAACGCGGAAAATGCCCACAGTCACGGTCAACAACCAGCCGGTTGAGATTGGTGAAAAGGAACGACTGAACTGCATCCAGGCGGCTCAGCGGGCAGGCGTCGAGATTCCTCACTACTGCTGGCATCCCGACCTGTCGGTGGTCGCCAGCTGCCGGATGTGTCTCGTCGAAGTCGGCGACAAGAAGCCTGACGGCACTGTCGCGATGCAGCCCAAGCTCGTCCCGGGCTGCCAGACCCCCGTCAAGGACGGGACGGTCGTCATCGCCGACTCGCCAAAGGTCAAGGCCGCCCAGAAGGCGACTCTCGAATACCTGCTGCTGAATCACCCGCTCGACTGCCCCACGTGCGACCAGGCGGGGGAGTGCGGCCTGCAGGACTACAGCTACAAGTACGGTCGCGGCTACAGCCGGCTCAACGAGCCGAAGAACATCAAGCCGGACAAGGAGTACATCGGCGATCAGATCACCCTGTTCACCGACCGCTGCATCATGTGCACGCGGTGCGTCCGCTTCACCCGCGAGGTGAGCGGGACGGCCGAACTCCAGGTGACCAGCCGCGGCACGCACGAAGAGATCGACATCTTCCCGGGCGAGCCCTGCAACAACAAACTTGCCGGCAACGTCGTCGACCTCTGCCCGGTCGGCGCCCTCTGCAGCAAGGATTTTCTCTACGAACAGCGGGTCTGGTGGCTCAAGACGAAGAAGAGCGTCTGTGCCGACTGCAGCACCGGCTGCTCGGTGGTGATCGACCAGAACCACGATACGGTCTTCCGCCTGAAGCCGCGGTACAACCCGCAGGCCCAGGGGAGCTTCATGTGCGATGACGGCCGGTTCGGCTGGAAGTACATCGCCTCGGACAAGCGGCTCGAGAAGCCGGTGCAGCGCGATAGTGGCAACGTCGTCTCGAACGATTGGGACGCAGTCCTTGCCGGCGTTCGCGATGCTCTTCAGACGGCCGCAAAGCAGCGTCCGGAGAAGGTCGCCGCGGTCTTCTCGCCGTGGATGACGATCGAAGAAGCGTTCCTCCTCGGCAAATACCTCAAGGGATTGTCACCGAAGATCACGCTCGCCATCGGCAGGACGCGCGTCGAAGGGGAAGACGACACCTACCCGAAGGATGTCCAGGGGAACCCCGTCCAGCCGGTCAAGTTCACGATTCGGGCCGAGAAGGCTCCGAACCGCCGTGGCGTTGAGGAAGTGCTCAAGCACTTCCAGGGCTCGGTCATCCCGGCCGGCGACGTCCTGAGCGGCGCCTACGACACGCTGTACATTGTCGGCGGCGACCCCGCCGGAACGCTCACCGAACAGCAGGGAGCCGGTCTTTCGAAGACCCGCCTGCTGATCGTCCAGGACCTTCTCTCCAGCCCCGCGAGTGATGCGGCCCACTTCGTCCTCGCCGGAGGCTCGTGGGCGGAACGGGATGGAGCGTTTGTGAACCATGCCGGCCTCGCGCAGGGAATCACCCGCGCGATCCACGGGCCGGAAGAGGCCCGTCCCGACGGACGGATCCTGTCCGAGCTCTCCGGCCGCGGAGCCCTGTTCAACGCCCAGCGTGTCCGGGCGGAACTGGCGAAAGAGATTCCTGCCTTCAGCACGCTCGGTGACGGGCAGCTTGGCGAGTACGGCGTGTTTTTGAACGGAGCGAAGTAAGGGAATCGATCACGGCGGGTGCCGGCTCCCATGATGGGCGGCATCGGTCCCTCCCCCTGCCCCTACCATGCAAGAACTGATCACCACCGTCATTACGATCGGGCTCGTCCTCGGGGGATCCCTGGGCGTGATCTCGTACCTGATCTACATCGAACGCAAGATCTCGGCGTTCATGCAGGACCGGATCGGCCCCAACCGGGTCGGCCCGGCCGGACTGCTCCAGCCGATCGCCGACGGCATCAAGTTCGTCCTCAAGGAAGACGTCATCCCGGGGAACGTCGACCGGACTCTCTTCCTGCTCGCCCCCTGCCTCTCGGCCCTCACGACGCTGCTGGCCTTTGCGGTCGTTCCGTTCGGGCCGGTCGGCGAGATGCCCGAATTCCTGCAGCCATTTCTCCGGTTCATCATCCAGCCGGACCTCGACATCGGCATCCTGTTCATCTTCGCCGTCGGAAGCCTGGCGGTGTACGGCATCATCCTCGGCGGATGGGCGTCGAACAACAAGTACAGCATGCTCGGGTCGCTCCGCGCGAGCGCCCAGGTCATCAGCTACGAGATCCCTCTCGGGATGTCGGTCCTCGGGATCGCCCTGATGGCCGGCACGCTGAACCTCGAGAAGATCCTGAACGTCCAGGCCGCCGGCGGCTTCTGGGGCTGGAACGTCTGGACGCAGCCGCTCGCCTGCCTGATCTTCTTCACGGCCGCTCTGGCGGAATCGAACCGTCTTCCGTTCGACCTCGTGGAATGCGAACAGGAGCTCGTCGGCGGGTTCCACACCGAGTACAGCGCGATGAAGTTCGCCCTGTTCTTCCTCGGTGAATACACGCACGTCATTACGATCAGCTTCCTGACGTCGATCCTGTTCTTCGGCGGATGGCATCTGCCGGGCATTGCGACCGCCGAATCGGCCTACGCGTTCGCCTGGTTCGTGAAGCTGGCCGTGCTCCTGACGAAAGTCCTGCTCGTCATCCTGTTCATCATGATGATCCGCTGGACGATCCCGCGGTTCCGGTTCGACCAGCTGATGGGGCTCGCCTGGAAGGTGCTCATCCCGCTCGCGACCGCCAATGTCGTTGCCGTCATGTTCATCC
>JAEYWB010000137.1 GCA_023429275.1 Planctomycetota bacterium | reverse complement strand
TCGCAACGGCCAGCATGAGACACCCTGAGGAAGACTGCGGGCCGGTTGCATCCGGTCCATCGCCCCGGATTGTTCCGCACCGCACGGCGGGACGGAAGGACCGCCAGCGCCGGTGGACCTGGCATCGACCTTGCCTCACAGGTCCGGCCCCGTTGTCGATGGGAGCCACGCGGACCATACTCCCGGATCTCTTGATCCACTGGAGAGGTGACATGGGCGCGGAAGTTCTGTGGCGGCGACGATCGGGGACGAGGATCTTCACCTGGGTGCTCTGGAGTCTCTTCGTCTCCACCGCGGCACACGCCGAGACGGCTCCGAAGCCGCAGAAGCACACCCCCCGCGTCATCGAGGGATGGACCGTCCAGGTCGATGACCGCCTCCTGCAGGGCGAAGCGGCTGATCTCGGACAGCGGGCGCTGCGGCTGCTTGGAGACCGCCTTTACGAGATCACGCTCGTCATGCCGGAGGACAAGGTCGACCGCCTTCGAAAAATCTCGATCTGGCTCGACCTCACCCACGCGGGACTGACCTCCATGCAGTACCACCCGAGCGCCGGGTGGCTTCGGGGAAACGGCTATACCGAAGAGCTCGAGAAGTGCGTCCACATCCCGGACGCCGCCCGCTTCGCCAGTCCGAAGCATCACCACCAGCAGCCCTGGGCGGTCCTTCACGAGCTGGCCCACGCCTACCACGACCAGGTCCTCGACTTCGAACACGCGGAGATCAAGGCCGCCTGGGAACGCTTCCGGGAGGGGGGCCGATACGAAAAGGTGCTGCACATCGACGGAAAGAACACGAAGCACTACGCCCTGACGAACCAGAAGGAGTTCTTCGCCGAGATGACCGAGGCGTACTTCGGCCTCAACGACTTCTATCCGTTCCACCGGGCCGAGCTCCAACGGGACGAGCCGGAGCTGTACGACCTCCTCAAAAAGCTCTGGGGCACGGTCCCCAACGAGCGCCGACAATGACGTACAATTCTCTAACCGCTTCAGCAGGCACATTCGTCAGGATCGACGCCGCTCGCGGGGCGACTCCCGCTTGACATAGAAGCAGGTGTTGATATGTTCAAGTGTGGGTGTGCGCGGCTGGGCGGTTGTGCCAAGCTGCGCCCGCCCTCCTGCCTGAAATCCGCGTTCGCCTCCCACCGTATCACCCCTCCTCGGCTTTCCCTGCCAGCTGGAGTTTTGCCCATGACGAACTTTTTGCCCCGTCGAGGACTGTGGGTTTCGACACTCACGTTGGCGCTGCTGACTGCCGCGACGACGTTTGCGGCGGACTCCGCGGCGACACCGTTGGAATCGATTCAGTTCGAGTCGATCCCGGGGGGCCAGTTCACGCTTCGCGGCCCGGACGCCCGGCTGCAACTCCTTGTCAGCGGCAAACATGCCGGCAACATCGTCAGCGACCAGACCCGGGGGGTGACCTACACCGCGGAGCCGGCGGGAATCGTGTCGATCGATGCGACCGGCCTGACGAAGCCCGTCACCGACGGTCAGGCGACCGTGACCGCCAGGACCGCCGACGGCAAGACCGCGCAGATTTCCGTCACGGTTCAGAACTTCGACAACGCCCCTGAGATCAACTTCGCCAACCAGATCGTTCCGATCTTTACGAAGCATGGCTGCAACGGCGGCGGATGCCACGGCAAGCAGGGAGGCCAGAACGGCTTCAAACTGTCGCTCCTGGGCTTCTTCCCCGAAGACGACTACGAGTTTCTCGTCAAGGAAGGCCGCGGCCGCCGGACGAACATTCCCGCCCCCGCCAAGAGCCTGCTCCTGACGAAGCCGGTCGGCCAGTCCCCGCACGGGGGCGGAAAGCGGATCGACGTCGACAGTGACGAATACCGGCTCCTCTACCGGTGGATCGAGCAGGGGATGCCGGCGGGCGCCGCGGACGCCCCGACGGTCGCCTCCATCAAGTGCCTCCCCGAAGGACGCGCCATGGGACGCGACGCCCGCCAGCAGGTCGCCTGTTACGCGACCTACACGGATGGGACCGTCGAAGACGTCACCCGCATGACCCTGTACGAGCCGAACGACACCCAGCTTGCCGAAAGCGGCAAGACCGGCCTCGTTCACACGCTCGATCTCGCCGGCGAAGTGGCGATCATGGCCCGCTACCAGGGCCAGGTTTCGACCTTCCGGGCGACCATTCCTCTCGGAGCCCCGATCGCCGGGATGCCGCCGGTCCGGAACTTCATCGACGAAGCGGTCTTCGGCAAGCTGCAGCTTCTCGGGATCCCCGCGTCGCCGATCTGTGACGACACGACGTTCCTCCGCCGGGTCTACATCGACATCACCGGGACGATCCCGACTGAAGAAGAGGTCCGGGCGTTCCAGGCTGATGCCGACCCCGCCAAGCGCGACCGCGTGATCGACCGGCTGCTCGACAGCCCCGCCTATGCCGATTACTTCGCCAACAAGTGGAACCTCGTCCTCCGGAACAAGAAGAAGCAGCCGGATGACCAGGCAGGCACCTACAACTTCCGCCAGTGGATCTGGGATTCGCTGTACGAGAACAAGCCGTACGACCAGTTCGTCCGCGAGATCCTCACCGCCTCCGGCGACTCGAAGTTCAACCCGCCGGTCGTCTGGTATCGCGAGGTGACGCAGAGCAACGAGCAGGTGGAAGA
>JAEYWB010000057.1 GCA_023429275.1 Planctomycetota bacterium | reverse complement strand
TTCCCCTCCACCGCCGACCCCCTGACCGGGAGCTATCGAGCCGTGAGTTCCTTCTGGCAGCACCTCCGGGAATGGCAGTCGTACGACACCTGGATCGTCCTGACCGGAGCGGTCGTGGCGATGTCGTGTGCCGTCCCCGGCCTGTGGCTGCTGCTCCGGCGGCAGAGCATGATGGGGGATGCGCTCAGTCACACCGCGCTCCCCGCCGTCGTCAGCGCGTTCCTCGTGGCGGTGGCGGCCCGGTCACATGGACTCGTCCCGGCCGGGGGATTTGACCTCTTTCTCAGTTCGGGCCTGTTCCTGAGCGCCATCCTCGTCGGAATCCTGACGACGTTCCTGACCGAGTGGCTTCAGCGGATCGGAAAGGTCGAGAGCAGCGCCGCACTCGGGGTGGTCTTCACGTCTCTCTTTGCGGTCGGGCTCATTCTGGTTCGAAAGTATGCCGACCGGGCGCACATCGATGCCGACTGCGTCCTGTTCGGCTCCCTCGAGCTGACGGTGCTCGACACGATCCGGATGGGCCCGCTCGAAGTTCCAAAGGCGATGCTCGTCAACGGCGCGGTCCTGCTGATCAACGGCATCCTGCTCTGGTTCACGTTCAAGGAGGTCCGGCTCTCTGCGTTCGACGCCGACATGGCGAACACGATCGGGATCAATGCCCGTTTCGTTCATTACGCCCTGATGGCGGTGACGGCCCTCGCCGTGGTCGCGGCGTTCGAAACGGTCGGAAGCATCCTGGTCGTCGGGCTGCTGATCGTCCCGCCGGCAGCCGCGCTGCTCCTGAGCCGGCGGTTCTCGAGCGTGATGCTCCTCAGCCTGGGGATCGGCGCGGCGGCCTCACTGGCTGGGCATGTTCTGGCCCGCGCGGCGGTGCCGGCGGTGTTCGCCACGTTCGGTTATCGAGGTGTCCAGGCGGCCGGGACTTCCGGAATGATCGCGACCGCCGCAGGGCTCCTGTTCGCTCTGGCGGTCGGCATCAAGTGGGCGGAAGCTCTCGGACACCGGATGCGGCTGGCAGTGCGGATCGCGGCCGAAGACCAGCTTGGGACGCTCTATCGACTCGAGGAGCCGGGATCCGGCGGAACGGAAGGCTCGACGATCGGTCGCTCCTGGCTGCAGCGGCTCGCCCTCTGGGGACTCGGCCGCCGGGGCGACGTCGAGCGGCGCGGCGGAGAGTTCGCGCTGACGTCGCGCGGTCGGGAGACCGCCGTGCGGCTCGTCAGGGCCCATCGCCTGTTCGAAAGCTACATGCAGCGGCACTTCCAGATCCCGGACGACCACCTGCACGCGACAGCGCACAACGTCGAACACTACCTGGACGAAGAACTGCAGAGCATCCTCGAAGAGGAACTCGACCGGCCCGAGCAGGACCCGCATGGCCGGGCGATCCCCCGGAATCCGCCCCGGGACTCCTCAACGCCCCCGCCTGCAACTCCTTGAGGGGCACTGCATGAGGTGGCGGGGAAGGAGGTCACCACGAAGGGACCAGGGCACGAAGAAAGTGATGTCGAGACGACCTTCCCTTTTTTCTTCGTGTCCTCGTGTTTTGGCACAGCCAGGACTTGGGGGTCGTCCGATTAGCCGGAACGCGCTAACGTCCGGTTCGAACCGGGGGCTAGCGCCCGCCGGCTGATGGACGCAACCCAAAATCCTTCGTGTGACAATGCGCTAGTGCCTTCGTGGTGAGTTCTCCGACTCCGACAATCACAAGAGAGGTCGTGCTTTCCGCACTGACTACTTCTTCTCGAGTTCTTTCGTGACCGCTCCGACCAGTTCATCGGAGTCCGGCGCCACGCCTGGCTTGAACCGGCCGACGACTTCACCTTTGCGGTTGATCAGGAACTTCTCGAAGTTCCAGCCGATCTTCCCGGCGTACGGCTTGTTCGTCTCTTCCGAGGTCAGGTACTGGTAGAACGGGTGGGCCTTGGGACCGTTCACGTCGACCTTCGAGAACAGGTCGAAGTCGACGTTGTAGTTCGACGTGCAGAACTCCTTGATCTGCTCGTCGGTCCCCGGCTCCTGGGCTCCGAACTGGTTCGAAGGGAAGCCGAGCACGACGAGGCCGTCATCCTTGTGCTTCCTGTAGAGCGTTTCGAGCCCCTGGTACTGCGGCGTGTAGCCGCAGCGGCTCGCGACGTTGACGACCAGGATCACCTTTCCCTTGTACTTGGAAAGATCGACTTCCTTTCCGTCGATGTCCTTCGCCTTGAAATTGAGGGCAGCAGGCACAGTCTTCTCCTCGGCATGGCAGGCGGCGGCACCGCACGCGACGGCCAGTGCGGCCATCAGCAGACTTCGTCGCAACATCTCTCGGTTCTCCCGTGGGAATTGGTTGATGCGTCCGGCCATCGTCTCGACGGCGGGGCGGGATTTCAACCAACGGCGCACCGTCCCGCGAGCCGTGGACCGCTGGACGCGGTTGGACGTCACGGAGTGTCGTGCTGGAACCAGCGGGCCTTGTAGATCCGCTCGCCGGTGAGCGGCGTCGTCGCAGGGGGATCCGATGTCTGGAACGCATCGGTCCACCAGTGAGCCTCGCTCGCCTGAACGAAGATGGTCCGGCCTGTCGCCGGATGGACCGTGACCGACTTGACGCGCGGACGGTCGCGCAGGGCAGGATGCGGACGGAACTCTCCTCGATCCCGGTCGAACAGGAAGACGCTCCTGCCGGTCGTCACGATCAGATCCGGGGACCCCGGGACCGGCTGCAGATCGTGCCCGTCGTCGTCCGGGACCTTGTGCGTCGCCTCGAGCTCGAGCGAAGGAGTCGCCTCCTCCCAGCTCTCGAGGCTGTAGCGGCGCAACTCATTCATCCCAAGGGCCCACAGGCTCTTTCGCGCTTCGTCCCAGACGACCCCGTGGGCAGAACTCAGCGGAGTCGACCAGAGAGCTTCGCCGTCCGGCAGTGAGGAATCGAACAGCGCGAGACGGTTCCCGTCCTTGTGCACCGATCCCGCCACGATGATCCGTCCCCGCGGGAGGAGTTCGACCGAATGCGCGTTCGGGACGATTGCGGTCCACCGTACGGTCCCGGTCGGATAGTCGACGAGGGCGCAGCCGCCGCCGGAGGAACTGATGAGAATCTGCGTCCCCTGGTTGACCGGTTTGCAGTCGTCTGTCGTCCCGAACCGCCTGACCAGGTCGGGGCTCAGTTCCTTCCGGTCGCGGGCTCGCCAGCTCCAGATCTTCCGGAATCGGCCGGACTCCACCGCATCGGGATCGATCTCGAAGACTTCCTCCATTCCGCACAAGAGGAGTGAGTCGGCACGGGCGGGCAGCACCAGGACGGCGGTGAGCAACAGGGCAGACAGCACTCCACGGCAGCGAGCCATCGACACACTTTCGCTTTGAGTTCAGGAGGTGAGAGACATTGGAGGTCAACCCGATCGCTTCCGTCGCCAGTCGGCCACCTCGGCCTCGACATCCAAGGGGGAGACCTGGACCGAAATTGGTCCGGCCTGGGGAGAAGCGATCGCGAGAGCGATTTCACGGTTCAGAGCGAGCAGCCGGTCCCGGACGGCGGACTCCGCTTCCATCAGCAGGATCTCCCGGCGGACGGTCTCGATCCTTCCACGGATCGCCAGGAGCGGATGGATGACAGAGATCCCCTCGTCCGCCAGCTTTCGGCGGACCCACCAGTTCTCGTCATCGGGAGATTCGTCCCAGGCGAACGGCTTCCCGAACCCTTCGATGGCATCGAACTTCCCCTCGGCCTGCGCCTGCCGGATTCGAAAGTCCGCGAGGCTGTGCCAGGGGATGGGACGCCGCTGCGGAGCGTCATCGGAGGTATGTGAAGGTTCTGAGGACATCCGAACACTCGCCTTCGAGAAGCGCGACTCCCCGGAGAGTGTGATTCTACCCGGTGGTCAAATTGCCGCCAGACCGGCGGTTGTGAGGCCACCGGCGCTGTTCTGTGCGCTCTCTCCAGGTCGACATCGGGAGAGAAGGTCGGCAGGCGCCCTCGTCGATCGGGCGTCGTGGCGAGCGGCGCAGAACTCGCAGGAGGGCTCGATTGGCCGCCGCGCGGAGGGCCGGTACCATGAATCGTGCTGGACATGCGGACAAAGCGAACCAGAGTGCGGACTGGCGCCGCGCAGGATCGAGGGTCGGGAATCCCTCGCTCCTGATGGCTTGATTCCCTGGTCGATCCGAATGCGGTGGGAGCAGAAGATCCAGTTCGCGACGTTGACCGATGTCGGTCTGCGCCGCCAGAACAACGAAGACTCTTCGGCTGTTGCGATCGCCACGACGAACGAGGAGTTCGAGAAGCGAGGGCACCTGTTCCTCGTCGCCGACGGCATGGGGGGCCACGCCGTCGGCGAACTGGCCAGCAAGATCGCGGCGGAGACCGTCCCTCACACCTATCTCAAGAACCACGGCGGGGATGTCCGGATCGCTCTCCAAGCCGCGGTTGTCCACGCCAACACGGCGATCCACACCCGCGGCGAGCAGAACCGCGACTTTCAGCGGATGGGGACCACCTGCAGCACGCTGGTCCTGACCGAGAACGGTGCCTACATCGCCCATGTCGGGGATAGCCGGGTGTACCGCGTCCGGCGGGACCGGATCGACCAGCTCTCCTTCGATCACAGCCTCCACTGGGAGCTTCAGCGGCGCGACCACCGTCTGGCCAGGCAGGTCGACCTGTCGGCCCATAAGAACGTCATCACCCGCTGCCTTGGCCCCGAGGCCAACGTCATGGTCGACCTGGAGGGGCCGCATCCGATCCTTCCCGGGGACGCCTACATCCTCTGCTCGGACGGGTTGAGCAACCAGCTCTCGGACGAGGAGATCGGAGCGATCGTCCGCGAGCTCTCGCCGACGGCGGCCTGCCGGCTCCTGGTCGATATGGCCAACGCCCGCGGCGGCCCGGACAACTGCACCGTGATCGTCGCGAAGGTCGGCGACCTCCCCGCGAACGTTCCCCCTCCGCCGCTCCCTGTCGACACTCCCGCCGGCGGCCTTGGCTGGGCGTGGGTCTTCGCCTTCTGGGCCCTGGCGATGGTCCTCGTCTGGGGACTGTCGCTCATGTATTTCGGCCGACCCTGGCCCGGAATATTCATCACGGCGATGGCCGGCTTCGGCGGGGTGGCGATGCTGATCGCGGCGTTCCGGACGCGGCGTCAGCTGCAGCAGCCGGCCGACGACGCCTCGCGAACGAACCTTTCCCGGCCGCATCGCACCGCCGTCGCTCTCGACTCCCGCCAGCTCTTTGAGTCGCTGATGGAGATTGAAGCGGGACTACGGCAGTCGGCGCTCGAGGATGGCTGGGAAGTCGACTGGGCGGCACACACGGAGATCATGAAAGGGGCCGCCCAGTGCCGGGCCGAACGCCGGTTCGGTAAGGGATGCCGCGACATCGGCAAGGGGATCGAGCTTCTGATGAGTCAGCTTCCGAATTCGGCGAATCGCGCGGCGAAGCGGTGATCTCCCGGGCCGGTGTGCGGGATCGCGGGTCTCCCTGGCGGCTCTTTCGCTTCGCCGCTCCGGTCCTTCAAATTCTCTTCGGACTTCGAGTTTCGGGCTTCGAGATTCCCGTCGGCGATTGCAACGGAATCATCGCTTCGATTGCGTCGCCGAGACGTCTCCGGATCGTTCGCCCTGCGGGCCACTGGTAACTACACTGCGGGTTTCCCTCCGCAGCCGGGACTGGCGCGGAACGAATTCCGGACCGGTGCAAGGTTCGCCCCTGCCCCCTTCCGACCTGATGGATCGAACATGGCCAAGAAGAAGTCTGCCGCAGCCCTCTCCTCTCAGGATGTCGCCTCCTCCACGCCTGCTCCAGCAGTCCATGGCGCCGAGGCGTCACCGGTGAGCGATCGCGGAGCTCCGGAGACCGCGCCCGGCACTTCTCCCGGTCCGAAGGCGGCCGCGAAGCCTGCCTGGGCCGCGAAAGGGCTTTTCTTCCAGAACGAACCCCCGACGGACTTCAGCCGCGCCGAAGCTCGCGAGGCGATGGAAAAGGCCCTCGCTGACGTCGAGGAGCAGCTCGGCGGAGAGTACGGCCTCGTCATCAACGGCAAGACGATCGATACGCGTGCCAAGCTGACATCCCGCAATCCGGCCCGCAAGAAGCAGGTCGTCGGGACCCTCGCGGCGGCGCACCCGGACCATGTCCCTCAGGCGGTCGACGCCGCACGCCGGGCGTTCCGTTCCTGGTCGCGAGTGCCGGCTGCCCAGCGGGCCGAGTACCTGGAAGTGGTCGCGGCCGAGATGCGCAACCGCCGCTTCGAGCTCGCCGCCTGGGAAATCTACGAGTGCGGCAGGACGTGGGTCGAAGCGGATGCCGACATCGCCGAGGCGATCGACTTCTGCATGTATTACGCCGCGCAGATGCGTGACCTCGCCGAGCCCGTGACCTGCGACTATCCCGGCGAGGAGAACTCCTACTCCTACCGCCCCCGCGGCGTCGTCGCGGTGATCTCCCCCTGGAACCATCCGCTGGCGATCGTCACCGGCATGACCGTCGCCGCAGTCGTGACGGGGAACACCGTCGTTCTCAAGCCGGCGGAGCAGTCCTCCGTCATCGCCGCGAAGCTGATGGAGATGTTCCGTGACGCCGGCCTTCCGAACGGCGTGGTCAACTTCCTCCCCGGGAGCGGTTCCGACCTCTCGCCGGCGCTCGCGTCTCATGCCGATGTCGACGTCGTGGCGTTCACCGGCTCGCGGGCCAACGGCCTCTCGCTGAACCGGCTGGCGGCCGAGGCCGATCCCCGGCAGACGGGGATCAAGCGAGTGATCGCCGAGATGGGGGGGAAGAACGCCATCATCGTCGACGACGACGCGGACCTGGACGACGCCGTGGCCGGCATCCTCACAAGCACGTTCGGCGACGCCGGCCAGCGGTGCTCGGCCTGTTCGCGGGTCATCGTTCTCGGCGGGAACTACGACGCCTTCCTGGCTCGACTGCAGCCGGCGATCGAGAGCCTCAAGATCGGCGCCCCCGAGGACCCGGCGACGACCATCGGTCCGCTCATTGACGAAGAGGCTCAGAAGGCGATCCAGGACTACATCGCCATCGGTCTGGAGGAGCACCGCGCCATTGTGGCAGGTCCGGCTCCGAGCCTCGCCAAAGACGGCTACTATGTCGCGCCGCACGTCTTCGCCGACGTTGATCCCTCGTCGCGGCTCGCACAGGACGAGATCCACGGGCCGGTCCTGGCGGTGATCCGTGCCAGGAACCTGGACGAGGCGATCGAGATCGCGAACCGGTCTCCCTATGCCCTTTCCGCCGGGCTCTATTCGCGGAGCCCGCGGAACATCCAGCGATTCCGCCAGGAAGCCCAGGGGGGCAACCTGTTCATCAACCGGCCGATCACCGGCGCGCTTGTCCGGCGTCATCCGTTCGGCGGATACAGGATGTCGGGAACCGGCGCGAAGCCGGGCGGACGGGACTATCTCCTCCAGTTCCTGTTTCCGGTCTGTGTCTCCGAGAACACGACGCGGCGCGGCTACGCACCGGATCTCGAGCTTCCTCGAAACTGACGCTTTCGAACGGATTCGACCGGGCCGGTTGGCTCCCGGACCGGTTCGAATCGATCGCTGTCACACCGATCGCTGTCACACCGTTGGGGAGCTCCGGACCCTCTCGAAGCGTTGTCAGGGGCGGGGTGATCGATTTCGCATCAGCGCAAAAAAATATGCCCGTTGCCGGGAACTACGGTCAGGGGCGGGCCAGCACCCTGCTTAAGCTCAACCGACAACGAGCATGTAGGGATAGTACGCGCGCCTTCCCGTGGGGACTACGTACTTCCGGCAAAAACTCGGCGACGGTAGAATGGATTTGACAAGTTCCTCGAATCCGCATCACAGCAGCGACGAAATATCGACGAGTCTCGATGAGAGACTCATGAAGCTTGAGGCCAGAGTCAGGGACCGTGCCCGCACGCGGGCGATCTTCCGCCCTCGTGCATGGCTACCAAAGGGTGGGATGGAAGGACCAGGAAATGCTTCAGACCTTCAATGAGTATGAGCATTTTATCGAAGCGGTCGGTCACGCCGATGCGAAGTTCACGCTGCCACGCCTCGAAATCCCGTTCTGGTCGATCTGTCAGCGCGAGGTCGGGAAGATTCATCTGCAGGCCAGCGCGGAGGGGAGCAGCAACATCGCGGAAGCGTCCACGCTCGGTAGCGGATACCTGCTGTTCGCGCAGCGGATAGGGGCCGCGTGTTACGCCAACGGTGTGCCTCTGAGAGATGACATGCTTCTGGCGAGCGGGCCGAAAGGAGAATTCGTCATCGCCTCGGAAGGGGCGCATGAATGGTATTCGATCTTCGTGCCGACGGCTCTCATGACCATGCCCGGAATGCCTGAAGAGGATCTTCTCATCGGTCAGGGGACTTCCAGGGTGCTGCGTCCCAATCAACAGGCCCTCCAGAAGCTGCATTCGATCGTTGATCGGCTCCAGCAGGTGGATCGCAACACGCCGGAGTCATTCCTGGAGCCAGCCTCGGTCGCCAGTGCCGAGCGGGAGCTTGTCCGGACCATTCGTGGTTTCCTGGGTCCGCCGCAATCCTCCTCGACTGCTGCGGGGGCCATTGAAGCGATGGCGAGGTCGGCCGGGCTGCGCGGGCGTCCCGCCCTCGAGCGTGATCGCGTCATCAAGAAGGTGCTCGACCGGATCGACCAGAATCCGGCGGAGCTTCCGACCGTCGAACAGCTCGCTTCAACGCTCGATGTGTCGGAGCGGACGCTGAGAACGATGTTTGTCGAGTTCTTCGGGATGTCCCCGACAAAGTACCTGCATGTTCGGGGGCTGAACCGCGTCCGCCAGACTCTGCTTCTGCCCGGCGCAGGGGACGTGACCATCGCCCGCGTCGCGGCGAGGTTCGGCTTCTGGGATTTCGGACGTTTCGCCCGCCAGTATCGACAGCTGTTCGGAGAACTGCCTTCGGCGACTCTCCGCAAGTCCGGCAGGTTTCGAAAGCTCCCGTGACGCTGCGGCCGCGCCCGTCTTGACGTGTGGAGCTCGGTCGGTCAAACGCAACGGGCGCCTCTCATCGGCTCGAGGCCGGCTCCGCCTCGTCCAGCGTCGCAA
>JAEYWB010000041.1 GCA_023429275.1 Planctomycetota bacterium | reverse complement strand
ACCGCTGGCAGTACTTCTGGTCCCACCTCACCGCCGGATAGCTACCGATAAACGAGACACACACACACGATTCAGAGCTCCAGGTCGCGGCCGCTGCTGAGGTGCAGCCGGACCTTCCCCTCGCGGTCCCCGACCGCTTCGTGGAACTCGGCCGGGCTCGTGACGCCGGTTCCGCCCGCGCGGGTGATGAACTGGCCCGGCTGCAGCCCCGCGCGTGCCGCGGGACTGTTCGGCTCGACCTCCGAGATCACGACGGCCGAGACGTACTGCGAAAACCAGTCCCCCGGCTGCTCCCCCGGCATGAACCGGCGGCGGCCCGTCGGATAGTCGACCGAAAGGCCGCGCCACGCCGGGTAGCGCCGCGCCGTGGCGACGATCTTCGAGTCGTCGTAGACCGGCCACTTCCCGAGACGGACCTCGATCATCGTCACTTCCCCGGTCACGGGCCGCAGGACCTGAAGCCTGGCCAGTGCATCCGGACCGAGAAGGCCGATCTCCCGCATCAGGTCGGCGCTGCTGAAGACGTGCCGGCCGTCGACCTGCAGGATGCAGTCGCCGGGACGGATGCTCGCCGCATGCGCGGGAGAGTTGCGGGAGATCCAGCGGACCATCGCCGCCGAGGCCTGCGGAACCTCCCCCCGCACCTTGGCGAGATCGACGAACCGCGCGTCGTGGGGGGCGACGCCGAGGAACCCGTACTCGACCTCGTAGCCCGCGAGGAGCGACTCGATGATCCGCCGCATCCCGCCGTCGATCGGGATCGCGAACCCGACCGACTTCTCGTACCCCTCGAGCGCCGCGAGGGAGGTCGTCAGACCGATGAGCTGACCATCCAGGTTGACCAGCGCGCCACCGCTCGTCCCGAGGTTGAGCCGGGTGTCGACGTGCAGCAGCGTTCCGTACTCGTGGATGGTCGCGTTCTCCTCCTTGTTGAACGCCTCGGTCGCCGTGGGGGCCGGACGTCTCGAGATGTTGCTGATGATTCCCAGACTCGCGCTGGCGGAGCCGTCGCGGCCGATGGCGTAGGGGTTTCCGAGGGCGACGACGACCTGTCCCTTCTTGACCTTGTCGGCGTCGCCGAGCGGCAGCGGTGGGACATCTTCGGGCTTGACGTCCGCCGACATCAGGTCGAGCCGGAGAACCGCCAGGTCGCTGCGCGGATCGGCGGCGATGATCTTCGCTTCGAGGACCCGGTGAGAGGCGAGGCGGACGTAGAACCGGCTCGTCTCATCGATCTTGGCGTCCCCGCGCCTGGTGCCGACGACGACATGCCGGTTGGTGAGGATGAACCGCGCGTCCTTGTCCTTCTCCCGCGCCAGGATCACGCCGGAACCGAAGTCGGACGGGACATAAGCGGGGCTCTCCGGGTCGTTGTCACGCCGCGGTCCGAACGGGTCGAGACCCCCGGCTCCGCCACCGTTCCCGTCCCGCGGGCCCTGCCGTTCCGCCCGGGGATCGACCCGGGCGATGCTCACGACCGACTTCTCGGTCCGGGCGATGACCTCGGTGAGCTCCTTCTCGAAGAGACGAAGGGGAGAAACATCCTGGGCCAGAACGTCGCTCGCACTGGCCAACGCGATCAGGATCGCGATGGCGAACGACAGGCTCAGTCGATCGAGCGGGAGCGGCAGAACGTACGACATGTCGAAACTCCGTCGCCCGTCCGCCATGAACGGGACACCTGATAGTATCGTGCGCAGAGTACGAGGGGAGAGCCCGATGCAGGGTCGCGACAGCGCGGATGATCTCGAGATGAAGGAGGACGACGTCACTCCGCGTGGGCACCCCGACATCAATCTCGTCCTGCTCCCCGGCCTCCACGGGACCAGTGGACTCTTCAATCCCCTGCTCCGCGTCCTGCCGCCGTCGATCGTCCCGCACGTCATCCCTTACCCGGAGCGCGAACCGCTCGGGTACGACGCCCTGGTCGAGTACGTCCTGCCGCGGCTTCCGGCCGACAAGCCGCTGGTGATTCTGGGGGAGTCATTCGGAGGGCCGCTCGCCATCCGCCTCGCCGCCGCCCGGCCGCCGCGACTGGCCGGGCTCGTGCTCTGCGGCACATTCGTGAAGAAGCCGCACCCGTGGGTGCCACGTTGGTCGGCCTGGCTCGTGCAGCCGTGGCAGTTCCGTCTCTGGCCGCTGGGCTGGGGGGGACGCCGGGTCCTGGGCCTGGGGGTTTCGGACGAAGTGCGACGGGAGATGGCAGCCTCGATCGCCAACGCGGGAGGAGAGGCCCTCGCGTGCCGCCTGCGGGAAGTCCTTCGGGTCGACGCGTCCCCGGATCTTCAGAGAGTCCGTGTGCCGATTCTCTCCCTGCAGGCAACGCGGGACTGGATCGTTCCGGCCTGGAACGGGCGGGAGATTGAGCGGATCGCCAGCTCGACCGCCGGGGCAGAGCGGCCGCCAATCACCGTTGTTCGATTCGAGACAGGGCATCTCATCCTCCAGTCACGACCGACACGGGCCGTCGAGGCGATCGAGGGGTTTCTGAATGGCCTCCCCGTCGATCAGACGCCGTCCGACCTCCGCGGTCCGGCAGCGACCTGCTAACTTGACCGGATGGACCCGCGAAAGATCGTCAACATTGCCGCCTACCGCTTCGCTTCGCTGAGCGATCTGAAAAGCCTGCGCGAAAGCCTGCTTGCCGACTGCAAGGCCTGGGGGCTTCGCGGCACAATCCTCCTCAGCCCCGAGGGGATCAACCTCTTCGTCGCCGGGGATGCGGCCTCGATCGAGAGGCTCCTGGCGAGGCGGCGGACGATCCCCGGTCTCGAAGAGCTCACTCCCAAGTACAGTGAGAGCAGCGAACAGCCCTTCCGAAGAATGCTCGTCCGGATCAAGCAGGAGATCATCGCCTTCGGCGTCCCGGGGATCGATCCCGCCCGGCGGACTTCGCCCAAGCTCGCGCCACGCGATCTCAAGCAGTGGCTCGACGAGGGGCGGCCGGTCACGCTTCTCGATACCCGAAACGACTACGAGGTGAAGCTCGGGACGTTCGAGAACGCTCTGACGCTCGACCTCGACCACTTTCGGAATTTCCCCAGGGCGGTCGAGACCCTGCCGGCGGAGCTCAAGCAGCGGCCGGTCGTCATGTTCTGCACCGGGGGAATCCGCTGCGAGAAGGCGGGGCCGTACCTCGAGCAGATCGGCTATGAGCATGTCCTGCAGCTCGACGGGGGGATTCTGAAATACTTCGAGGAGTGCGGGGGAGAACATTTTCAGGGGGAATGTTTCGTCTTCGACCGCCGCGTGGGGGTCGATCCGGCCCTGGCCGAGACCGACAACTCCCAGTGCTTCCGATGCCTGTCGCCCCTGACGCGGGCCGACCAGGAGGATCCGCGCTATGAGTCTGGCCGGTCGTGCCCGCACTGCTTCGAGTCACCGGAGGCCCGCACCGCCCGGACTCTCACCGAACGGCAGGAGGCCCTCGGCCGCGTCGCCACTCCTCTTCCGGGGAGCCGGCCGTACGAGAACCTTCGGCCGTTTCACATCCCCGCGCGTTACGACAGGCAGACGCTGCTCGCCGCGCTCGTCGGCGTGTTCGATCACGTTCCGCACGACGAGTGGCTCTCGCTCTGCCGAGAGGGGAGGTTCATCGACGACAACGACGAACCGGTCCCTCCCGACCGGATCGTCCGGGCTGGCGAGTGCTATCGTCGGCGGATGCCGGTGGGGGCCGAACCGGACGTCAACGCCTCGATCCGCATCCTCCATGAGGACGAAGCGATCGTCGTCGTCGACAAGCCGGCCCCCCTTCCCGTCCACCCGAGCGGGCGCTTCAACCGGAACACGCTGCTGTTCCTCCTTAACGAGGTCTATGCGCCGCAGGTCCTCCGTCCGGTCCATCGGCTCGACGCGAACACGACCGGCGTGATGGTCTTCGCCCGGACGCGGCACCACGCGCGGAAGATCCAGCCGCAGTTCGAGCGGGGAGAGGTCCAAAAGGTCTACCTGGCCCGCGTTCAGGGACATCCCGCAGCCGACCACTTCGTCTGCGAAGCCCCGATCTCGACCGAAGCGGGGCCGCTCGGCGGTCGGGGCATCGATCCGGAGGGGCTCCCCTCCCGCTCGGAGTTCGACGTGCTTCAGAGGTTCGGGGACGGGACGACGCTTCTGCGGGTCGTTCCCCTCACCGGCCGGACGAACCAGATCCGGGTCCACCTCTGGCACCTCGGATGGCCGATCTGCGGAGATCAGGCGTACCGTCCCGGCCAGGAGGTCGGCGAGACGCAGACGCACTCCGTCGGCGACCCGCCCCTGTGCCTTCACGCGTCGAGCGTCTCGTTCGCTCACCCGATCGATGGAGGTCCTGTGCGATTCGAGGCCCCATCGCCCGCATGGGCTGATGGAACGACGCCCCAACGATCGGTCTGCACAGCGTCACATGATTAGTCGGCACGTTGCCAGCATTCGGTTCCAGGCGTTGCCGAGGCTCCGCAACCAACTCCCGCAGCCCGGCGTCGCCGTGGCGGTCATCGCCCCTCCGCCTCCCGCTCCATGTCTTCCTCGTATCGTTCCCTGGCGAGTTCGAAGCCGCCGTACAGCAGGAACCCCATCGGCACGGCCGCGATCAGGCTGTAGATCAATGAGTGGATCAGGATGATGATGGTGGAATCGATCCCCGACGGACCGCCTGCATTCAGGCCCCACGAAAGCACCACGGAGATGAATCCCGCGAACACGGTGTTAAGGAGTTCGGCGATGATCCCGATGCCAAAATAGTTCATCCCTCGCGTCCACCGCCTCGGATGGATGATCCAGAACCAGAGGGCGATGAGCAGCACCGCCAAATACGGTGCCCGGCCGATGATCGACGCAAAATAGGGGGAGAAAAAGCTGGACGACATCGCTGGCCTCTCATCGAGAATTCAGGATGAGCGACGAACGACGGTTCTCGCCCCCTGATGGTGACCTTGTCTAAGACGCCGATTCTTCGAACTGTCTGTATCCTTCATGAAGATTGTCCCGGCGGCGGCGACAGATGGTTCAATACAAACACCTGTCGCGACCGGGAAGGGAAACTTTCCCGGTCGTTTTCGTTTCAACTTGTGTCTAGCAAGTCACTAAGGTCATTAGAGTGACGAAGACGCGTCCCGCATCTGACTTCAGGTCCGACAGATCGACAGAACAATACGTCGGAGCGAGGGAGTCCGCGGGGCCGTGGTCGCGATGATTTTTCGTGGAGTTCAGCATGCGCTTACTGGTGATCGAGGACGAGCCTGACCTCCTGCGGGCGGTCTGGTCCTATCTGACCGACGACGGCTACGCGGTCGATATGGCGACGGATGGGCAGGAGGGGCTGAACAAGGCCCTCTCGTGGGACTACGACGCCATCGTGCTCGACGTCATGCTCCCCCGCCTCGACGGCTGGAGCGGTCTCGCCCAGCTCCGGCAGTCCAAGAAGACCCCCGTGCTGATGTTGACCGCCCGCGACGCCCTTGCGGACCGCGTGAAAGGACTCGACAGCGGGGCGGATGACTACGTCGTCAAGCCGTTCGAGATGGACGAGCTGTCGGCCCGGCTGCGGGCCCTGATCCGGCGGGCGGCCAACACCCCCAAGCCGCTGGTCGAGATCGGGGATGTCCGCGTCGATCTCGCGGCAAAAACGGTCTTCAAAGGGAATGAGTCTGCCAATCTCACAGCGACCGAGTATTCTCTGGTGGAGTTCCTGGTCCTTCACCGCGGCCAGCTCGTCACCCGTCCGATGCTGTATAATCACCTCTTCGACGAGTTCGAAGACAGCATGTCCAATCTCCTCGACGTGCACGTGTCGAACGTCCGCCGCAAGCTCGGCAAGGACTTCATCACGACCCGCCGCGGTCTGGGCTACCTGATCGACGACGAGAACGCCGCCCCGCCCGCCACGAATTCGTAGAGCGACCTGCAGATCTGACCTTCGGGGCACTCGAATCCCTCGGCGCGGCCCGGTCGGCGCCGAGATCCCTTCCATTCATCACATCCCGATCCGGCGGGCGGTTCTCGCCTGCCGGTCGCGTCTGGCTGAACGCGGTTCCGCAACGATCGCCCGAGCGACTCATGTCCCTGCACAGTCCCGTCCCCGCCGCTTCCACGGCGAATCCCCCTGGCGGACTCTCTTCGAGACTGCCGGGGACGCGATCGCTGCGCTGGCGGCTCCAGATCTGGCACGGAATCGTGCTGGTCGTCGTCCTGATCCTCTTCGGGCTCTACGTCCACCACCTGCAGTGGGAGACACGGGTCCAGCACGTCGACACCGAGCTCAACCGGATTGCCGACATCATCCATTCCCGCCTCCGACGGCTCTTCGGCCCCCCCCGTCCCGGCGGAGGGCCGGGACCGATGCCGGGTGCCGGAGCCCCATCGGCCACACCGGGCACCGGCGCTCCCTCTCCGGGAGTCGTGAGCCGCCGCGATGGCCAGACGTCGGAGCCCGGCGCTTCCGGCGAAACGAATCGTTCCCGCGACCGGGAGCCGATGGCGCGGCCAGGGAGCGAAAGCGTCGCGAGCCGAAGCCCCGCCCCTTCCCGCGGAGAGGGGGCCCGCCCTGAGGGAGAACGGGATCGCACGGACCGCTCCGGCGGCGAACGGACCGGCACCGAGCGAAGCGGCGGAGAACGGAACTCCGGCGATCGAGCCGGCGGGACCGGTCAGCGAGGCTTCGGGCGGGATCGCGAAAGAGTCGCCGGTCCAACGCCGCCGACCTGGCCCTGGCGGGTGCCGGGCTCCGTCGCGCCCGAGGAGTTCATTAATTCGAATGACTCCCAGAGCCCGATCTACTTCCTCATCTGGGATCGGGAAGGCCGCATCCTCGAGAAGTCCGTCGACGCTCCCGACACTCCTTTTCCGGGCCTTCGCACCCCCAGCGACGGGTTCCCGATCCGGATGTCGCAGACCCGCGACCGGGGCCTGCGGCGGGAAGTGATTCTCGTGCGGTGGTTCGACATCAACGTTCTCGTCGGCCGGTCGATGGAGCCGGAGATTGCCGCCCATAAGCGATCCGGCCTTGTCCTGATCGGCGCCGGATCGGCCATCACGCTGATCGGCCTCGTCGGAGGCTGGTGGTTCACCTCGCGGGCGATCCGTCCGATCCAGATCATGTCCGACACCGCGGCGTCGATCTCGGCGGAAAACCTGAACGAGCGGATCAGCCTCTCCGAGACCGACTCGGAACTCGGCCAGCTCGCGACCGTCCTCAACCAGGCGTTCGACCGTCTGCACCAGGCGTTCGAACGTCAGACGCAGTTCACGGCCGATGCCTCGCACGAGCTCCGGACCCCCGTTGCGGTCATCCTCGCGCAGACGCAGATGAGTCTGCTGAAGCCCCGTTCGCCCGAGGACTACCAGTTGTCGCTGCAGGCCTGCCAGCGGGCGGCGAAGCGCATGAAGAGGCTGATCGACGCTCTGCTGCAGCTTGCCCGGCTCGACTCTCCGCGAACGGCCGTCCCGTTCCAGCCCGTGGCGCTCGACGACCTGCTCCGCGATCTCGTCAGCCTCCTCGAGACGAAGGCGGCGGAGACGAACGTATCGCTCGAGCTTCAGGCGGTCCCCTGCCGTGTCTCCGGAGACGCGGACCGGCTCGACCAGCTGATGATGAACCTCCTCTCGAACGCGATCCGCTACAACCGCGAAGGGGGGACTGTCGTTGTCTCGATGGAGCTGGAACCTCAGCATGTCGTCGTGACCGTGCGGGATAGCGGCCAGGGGATTCCGGCCGAGTCGATCCCGTTCCTGTTCGACCGGTTCTATCGGGTCGATCCGTCGCGTTCGAACCCCGACGGCGGGACCGGACTTGGGCTTTCGATCAGCAAGGCGATCGTCGACGCCCATGGCGGGACGATCCGGATCGAAAGCCAGGTCGGGGCGGGCACATCCGTCGTCGTCCGGCTGCCGCGGATGACCGAGCCAGCCCGTCTGGAATCATCTCCAGCCGGTGCCGAGCGAAAGAACGCCGAAGATCTTGCTGCGGCCGGGCCGCATTAGATGGCGCGGGGGAGAAGATTCCGCCCGGTCTCATCGCACTGACTTTGAACGCGATCCCGCGACGGAGCCGGACGCTCGCGCGTCCCGTCTGTACGGCCGAACCCGACTCCGCGCGGAGCGGGCTCATTCGACAAAATGAGGCTTTGGTGCCTTTGAGCAGCAAAATGCGGGGACAGGATGGGGGAATTGTAAGCTTCGGGAGCGTTTCCTTTCGGCATCAGGATAGCGCATCCGGCAAGGCCAATGCCGGGGTCGGGAACTCCCGGAAGATTCGCCTTGCGGGATAACCCTGATCGACGCCGCAAGGCGTGGAGCGTGTATTGTCTGCCTGTCGGACTAAACCGATCCGCGAGCAGACTCAGATGCCACACCTTCAGAACGACTCTCCTGCCCAGGCGCGGCCACGGCCCCTGGTCTCCGTCATTCTGCCCACATACAACCGGGTCCGCTTCGTCGGCGAGGCCATCGAGAGCGCGTTGCGACAGACC
>JAEYWB010000034.1 GCA_023429275.1 Planctomycetota bacterium | reverse complement strand
CCAACTTGCCGAAGGGCCGTACCCCCGGAATTGGCTCGGACGGGACGACAGCGAACGGAACAAGGCCCCCCACGTGACGATGCCAGCGGCAATCGGCGTTGGGGCATTGGCTGTTCGGCCGGCCTTGAAGAAAGGGGCGACACATCCACTCCTTGAGCTGGGCGTCCGTTTCAGGAGGTTCTCCGTGCACGATTTCGAAACCTGTCCGCTGCTCGTTCAGTACCCGCGCCCGGCTTACGGGTGACAGGCCGTCGATTCCGAAAACGCCGGCGAACTCGATCGCATCTCCGCGGGATGATGGATCGAATGGGATCCGTCTCAAGGAGACCGCGTGCTCTGGGAACTCTTCAGGAAAGTCAGCCTCCGGAAACTCCTCCCGCCGGGAGACGTTCTTCAATTTCTTCCAGAACAGAACACGAACAGTCTTGTCGTCGATGCACTGGTAACCGAACCGGTCGACGCGGAAATCGAAGCAGTAGAACAGCGGCAGCCGGGTCAGCCCCGGTCGGCGGAGCGGCAGCGGGACATTGGAATCATTCAGGTCGAACTCGAAAAGCTTATGAAGGGGCCTGCCACCGCAGTCATCCCGGCTGGCGCCCCGGTACTCGAGCGGCCCTCCGAACATATGCCGATATCGCCCCTTGCTGACAACAACCTCGGCAACCTGTCCGTCGGCGAACAGAAGGGTCTTATTGAAGGAGGCGGACTTGGCCGCGCGTCGGCCCATCGGAATTCCTTCTCGAAAAAGCTTTCATCCGGCGATCGGCGAGGTGAGACTGGTGAAACTGTAGCGATTGTGCCAAGTCCGCGGATCGGGGCGACTCCCCGGTTGTGCGACCCGGGTCGAGTCTTCCGTTCCCCTTGCCGGAAGTCGCACGATTGAGCCTCCTGCGAGACGGCCGATACAATTCGAGACGTCGTTTCACCATTCTCTTGTGAAAATGGCCCCCAGACTCCGGACCACTTTGCGGCATCTTGCGGGAGGCGGCCTGTTTGCCGGGTTGCTCCTCCTGGCCCCATCGTTGAGTCCGGCCGACGTGATCCGCCTCAAGAACGGGGGAGAGATCCGCGGCCTCGTCAGCAAGACGACGACCCCCAAGGACCCGGTTGTCCTCATCCACACGGTTGCCGGGGCGCAGGTCGAAGTCGACCGGGCCGATATCGAGTTCATTTCGACCCGCCCGCCACTGGTTGAGGAGTATCACAGCAGGGCGAGGCGGATCCCCCATACCATCGAGGCCCACTGGGAGCTGGCGGGCTGGTGCCTTCAGCGGCAGATGCAGACACAGCGCCGCGAACAGCTCGAGATGATCCTGGATCTCGACCCGAACTACGAGGAAGCGCACAAGTCGCTCGGGCATGTCCGTCATCACGGCGAGTGGATGACCAAAGACGACGCCATGGCCCGCCAGGGGTACGTCCGGTACAAGGGGCGGTACGTCACGCAGCACGAGCACGATCTGCTTGAGAAGACCGCGACCGAACGGGCGGCCGAGGCGGACTGGCATCCGAAGGTCCGCCGGTGGGTCAATATGCTGACCGACCGCGATCCGCTCCGGCGGAGCGAAGGGGAGAGGGCTTTGCGGGCCATCACCGACCCCGATGCGGTTTCCGGCCTCAACCAGTACCTCGCGAGCCACGAGAACCCGCTCGGCCGGCGGATGTTCGTCGACATCGTTTCGAAGATGCCGGGGAAAAAGCCGGTCCGCCGGCTGGTCGACCGCATTCTCCACGACAGCGACGCGAGCGTGCGGCAGGCCGCCCTCGCGGGAATCGCGGCAGACCAGTCGGAAGAGGCGGTGCGTTACCTGCTGCCGGCGCTGAAACACAAGGACAACGTCGTGATTCGCCGGGCCGGGATCGGGGTGGGCAAGTTCGGCGACGAGCGGGTCATTCCCAACCTGATCGCCGCTCTCATCACGTCTCACCGCGTCCGCGTTCAGGTCCCGAACAAGAACGCAATGGGCTTTGCCAACACGGGGCAGGGGATCGTTCCGGTCGACCCGAACTCGCTCAATGGAATCGTCCCACCGGACGTCGCCATCGCCGCCCGGACCGGCCAGCTCCCCTACGCTCCGATTATCCTGCCCGAACCGAACGAGATCATCCACACCGTCAACATCAGCGTCGACGTGCGGAATGAAGAGGTTCTTCTCGCCCTGCAGAAGATTACGGGCAAGGACTTCGGCTACGACCAGCGCGACTGGCAGCGGTGGTACGCCGTGAACGACGGCCGCCGCGGGACGTAGACCGAAGCATTTCACCAGGACCGGCGCGCGGGCTGTCGCGACGGAGGAGCCACAGAGCCCCCCTGAGTCCTTTCTGCTCTCAGTGGCGAAGATCACTTCGGCGCAGCATCAGTTCCCCTCAAAGCCCCTGCTCGCCTGCCGCGCCGTCCTTGCAACTTCGCATTCCGATCAGCGAAGCTTCCGGCGGGTGGACAACGGATTCTTCCTTCCACAGGGGCGAAGGCATGGGCATTTCCACGGTTGGACGTTTTCGCGGTTCGCTCCGCCCCGCCGGGCTGGCTCTTCTGGTCCTGTTTTCGGTTGCCGCTGTCTGGGGCTCGTCGCCGGCTGCGGCCCAGGAGCCGCGAATCCGTCTGTCGGGCGCGGCAGACCCTCCGCGGGAGCTGCCGGCCCCCATCGCATCTCCCCCAGCTCTGGTGGACCCCACGGGGGCTCCGCCTCCACCTCCGGTCATTGACAAGGACGAATCCGCCAGGGCGTTGAAAGCGCTGCTCAAGGCGTTGGCGGGAGAGGTTCCTGAAAGAGAGATGCTCGACCTCTACCGTGCGGCGGAACTGACGCCGCCGGACCGCGAGGAGTTTCTCAAGCGGGCCATCACCCACCGGCTTCGGGGGGTCCGTCAGCTCGCGTTCGACGAACTGGTCCGCCTGAACCTGCTGAACCGGGTCGTCGTGGCATCGCTGCTTGAGTTGTCGCGTGAACCGCAGCCGGAGAGTGTCGAAGCCGCGGTGGTGGGACTCGAGCGGCTCGACATCGACGATGTGCCTGAGGAGTACATCGTGACGCTCCTGCAGCAGCTGTCCCCCGCTTCGATCAACGAGGCGGTTCGGGAAGCGGCCGAGGCGCAGCTCATCCGGCTGCGGACAAAGGCCCTGCCGGTGCTCGTCGGCATCGTTCTCGACAAGTCCGCCGATGCGACACTCCGGCAGACCGCGGCGAGCCGGCTTTCGAAGCTGATGAGATGGGTCCCGGACCTGCCGACGTTCAGTCCCCGGATTCCGGAGTTCGCCCCGTTGACCTCCGGTGACCCGGACTCGGGGCGGTTGCTTCCCAGTCTCGGACCGGTCGGCGGCTCGGCCCCGCCT
>JAEYWB010000705.1 GCA_023429275.1 Planctomycetota bacterium | reverse complement strand
GCCCACAGCCCGACGGCCTGCCGTCCCCCGCCGCTCACGCCAACGATGCCGAGCGGACAACGATCCGCTGCTTCGAGGCGTGGACGATCTCGACCTCGCTCCCCTCGGCGATAAAGCCCCCTTCGCTCGTCACCTCGATCAGCCGGCCGTCGATCTCGACCTTTCCGGCGGGGCGGAGCATCGTCACCGCGCGGCCTGTCCTGCCGATCAGGGCTGCATGTTCGTCGACGAGGTCCGGCCGCAGGCGGGGTGCTTGAGACGTCGCATTCTCCGCACTCGGCGGCACCAGGACCATGTCGCGGAGTATGGGAATCGTTGGCAGAAAACGGCTGAGGATCAGGCCGGTGACAACCACGGCCGCCACGGCACCGCCGAGCCCGGTTAATGTTTTCGTCGCCGCCATGATGTCCCGCTCCGGATCGAGAGCGCCGACGAACGTCTGGCTCGCCATGATCACGGAGACCAGCATCAGCAGGATGCCGACGACCCCGAAGACCCCGAATCCCGGTATCACGAAGATCTCGAGCAGCAGCAGCCCGACTCCGATCAGGAACAGCATCAGTTCCAGCGTATCGGCCGTGCCGCCGAGGACGCGGCTCCAGAAGAAGAGGGCCATGCAGAGGAACGAGCCGATCGCGAAGAGGCCGGTCCCCGTCACCGCCTCGAAGTACCAGCTCATCATCATCATGAAGCACAGCAGGACGGTCACGTCGCGACGGTTCAGCAGGAAGACGACGCTGTCGACCCAGGTCTTCTTCATCGGGCGAAGGACGGAATCGGCCGAGATTCCGAGATGGCTGCGCAGTTCGTCGAGGTCGTTGATCGTTCCCTGCGCGAGCTGGAGCTCGGTCGCCCGGACTCCATCGACAACCAGCAGCGAGCCGCGCTTCGTCTCGGGGACGAGCGGCCCCTTGATCCAGTCCCCATCGGCCCGGGCGATCTCGGCCTCGGACTGATAGTCGACCGTCCCCTTGTGCTTGTGGGTCACCTGGAAGACTTCGGTTTCCGGATCGAGCATGCTGCGGACGAGAGCCGGTGGACGCCCCTTCGCCTCGGCCAGGCTCTCGAGACCCTGCTCGAGAATGCGGCGGGCGTTCTCCCGGTCGTTCGGGCCGAGCTTGTCGATGGCGAGGCCGATCTCGCCGATCTTGGCGCTCGGTGCGAGGTAGATGTCGTCGCAGCCGAGGGCGATCACCGCTTCGCCCGCCGACGCCTGCCTGGGGATGAACGCCACCGTCCGGACATGGTCCTCCTTGAGGCCCGCGAGGGTCTGCGCGAGGTCGAGACACTCGTAGTTGTACCCGCCGGGGCCATAGAGCACGAAAACGATCAGTTGAACCTGTCCCGCCTCCGCCCGTTCGATCTGCCGCTTGATGAACGCCGTATTGACGGCATCGATCGGATCGCGGACCTCAATCACGGCGGCCTGGATGTCCCCCTTCACGACCGGCCTCTCTCGAAGGGCCTCGAGGGGGAGATCGTAGAGATTCGCGACGGCACCGCGGTCAGAGGCCGTCTGGACAGCGAGGATGTCGAGGCTTCGCGCTTCCTCACCCGTGAACACCTTCACCTCGCCCGCCTCTTTGACAGTCCGCGGGTCCTTGATGACCGTTCCCTCTCCGCGCAGACGGTCGACCTCGGCGGTGGTCGTGACGAGCTTTTCCGCCTCTCCCGCCTTGCGCTCGACAGTCACCTGCACGAGCATCTGCTGCGGGTCCATCAGCGCCGTCGCCACTTCCGGCGAGACCTTGCGGTTGCGGCGCCGGTCGACGATGGAGCGGATGATGAGCTGTTCATCGGCCGCCAGCGCCTGGCCGTTGCCGAGGTCCCCCAGCGTCGCCTCGGGACGCATGACGATCTCCTGGCAAGCGAGGGCGACGAACCCATGAACGCCCGCGAGGGGCTCGGGAATCCAGGCAACCGTCGTCACCCCGACCGTGGCGTCCGATGTCAGGAGATCCGCCAGCGCGTAGGCGTGGTGGAACTGGCTCGTTCCCTTTCGGATCTCGAGGACGAGGTAAGCCTTCTTCCCCTTGATCGCCTGGGACTTCAGCTCTTCCAGAGTCCGGCGGACGTTGAAGATGACGGTGTCGCTGAGAGGGGTCTCCAGCGTCACGAACTGACCGACGTGTTCCTGGCGGGCCGGGACATCTGCCGCCGACAACGGCCGCGGGCCGGACCCGATCAGGGCGGCCACCCAGCCCAGCAGAAGACAACTCCATCGCAGTCGGTCGATCATCGGGCCTCATCTCCTTCGCGACCGGTGTCAGCAGGCCGGCCGGGCGTGGAGCGACGCGCGACGCGACTTGCGACCATCCATCTTACGCCTCCGGAGGACATTTTTCTCATTGTCCAGTGGACCGCCACCCGCGTCCGAGGTCACTTCCCGCCCGCGATGGCGCGCACAAGTCGTCTGTCCGACGACACATAGGACGGTTCACGTCGATCGAAACCGATCGCTGTCCCCGGTGGCCGGAGGGGCTTTCCCCTTGCGGACATTCGGAAGGAGCGACGGCTTCAGCGGCACGGTCTGG
>JAEYWB010000308.1 GCA_023429275.1 Planctomycetota bacterium | reverse complement strand
CGTGCGGCATGTTCTTGCCGACATCCCACGCGTCGTTCCCGGCTACGACTCCAGACGGGGGCATGAGCTCTCCGGCTTCATCTGGCTGCAGGGCTTCAACGATCTCGTCGACGCGGGGACCTATCCGGACCGGCGTCGCCCCGGCGGGTACGACGCTTACAGCGACGCGCTGTCGCACTTCATCCGTGATGTCCGCCGTGATCTCGAGACGCCGCGGATGCCGTTTGTGATCGGCGTGCTGGGTGTCGGCGGAGTAAAGGCCAATCCCGAGACGCTCGAATTCCGCAAGGCGATGGCCGCTCCCGCCGCCTTGCCCGAATTTCGCGGCAACGTCATTGCCGTGCCGACCGCCCCGTTCTGGTCGGAAGAGCTCGGGGCGATCGCCGACAAGCGCGATCAGGTCCGGCAGATGGGCTACTATCTCGACACGCGCCACAAGGATCACGCGAACGCCGACGGCAAGATGACCCCCGATCAGAAGCGGGCCTATCTCAAGGACTACGAGGCGAAACTGATTTCTCCGGAGGAAGCGGCCCTGTGGAACCGGGGGGCCTCGAATGGCGGCTACCACTACCTCGGCTGTGCGAAGACCTTCGCCCTGATGGGGAAGGCATTCGCCGAAGCGAACCTGGAGCTGTTGAAGCGCCAGGAACGCTGAGGACTGCCCGTCGCTCGCCCAACCAGGGGGGCCTGTCTGGAAAGGACGCCTCCGACATTGGGGAGCGGCACCGGGGTCCGCCCCGGCGGATGATGAAGCGGCGCGAGGCTTCCGGCCGGCTTCGGTCTATTGAGAGGTCCAGCCTCCGTCGATCGTGATGGTCTGTCCCGTCACGTTGCGAGCCAGCGGACTGATGAGATATTCGACCGCTGCCGCAACCTCTTCGACCGTGATGAACGTCTGCTTTGGCATCGGGGCCAGCATGATCTTCTGGATCACCTCCTCTTCCGGGATGCCGCGGGTCCTCGCCTGGGCGGCAATCTGCGCGTCGACCAGCGGCGTCCGGACGTAGGCGGGGCAGATTGTATTGCTGGTGATGTCCACGCCCGCCGTCTCCAGGGCCAGCACTTTCGAGAACCCCAGCAGAGCGTGCTTCGCTGCGGTATAGGCCGACTTGAACGGCGAGGCGACCAGGGAATGGATCGACCCGATATGCACCAGCCGTCCGAAGCCGCGAGTCCGCATGCCGGGAAGGAACGCCCGGCTCAGAAGAAACGGCCCGCTGACCATCACGCGGATCAGCTCATTCCACTTCTCCTCCGGGAACTCTTCGACACCGGAGACATGCTGCAATCCGGCGTTGTTGATCACGACATCGACCGGCTGTTCGCCCAGGGCCGCGATCAATTGCTGAATGCTCGCCGAGGAGGTCACGTCGAGCGGGTACCCCGCCGCCCGGCCCCCGCTCGCCTGAATCTGCGCCACGACTTCGTCCGTGGCCTCCCTGGTAAGATCCGTCGCAACGATCGTATGCCCGCGTTCGGCCAAGCCTAGCGCCATGCCACGCCCCAGCCCTCCGCCGGCGCCGGTGATCAGGATTGTTCGAGCCGTTGTCATGGAAGGGGGCCCTCGCCGCGTGAGGAATTCGATACGTTGACCACGAATGACGTGGATCTAAGAGGTGGAGACCCTGCCTCATCACCAGATGAGCGGGGCCACGATGGATCATTTCTCATGACGGGGGCCGGGCTAGCCGGCGACTGGTCGATCCGTCCGACCCGTGTTGTCCGTCGTTCCCTGGCTTCGCGCGACAGTCTCCGCGGGGGCATACTGATCGCGGAGCGTCCGCCGGAGCAGCTTGTTCGACGCCGTGCGAGGCAGCGCGTCGACGCAGACCAGGTCGTGAATCTTGAACAGCGGGTTGAGGTCCCGGCGGATCGCCTGCTGTAGCGACTCCCGCAGTTCGCACAGGCGATCGCGCAGAGTGGGCTTCACGACCGCGAACACGACGAGCCGACTGGGGCCGCCCCCCGGGGAAACCGCCACCGCGGCGATGTCTTCGATGCCGGGCACCGGCCGCAGCACCTCCTCGATCTCGACGGAGCCGACCTTGATTCCCCCGAGGTTCATCGTGTCGTCCGCCCGGCCGAGTGCCCGCCACAGACCCGGACCGAGTCGTTCCATCAGGTCGCCGTGCCGCCGCAGCACCTCCCCCTCCGGCCCCACGGGCGTGTCGGCGAAGTAGACCTCGTGGTGATCCTTGTTGAGGAGCGTCGTCGACATCCCGATCCCCGGCGGAACCAGGAACAGTTCCCCGGTGTCGGCGCGGCGGCCCTCGTCGTCGAGGATCTCGAAGTCGAGCCCCAGCGTGGGGGTGTTGAATGTCCCGGCGAGGCAGGGACGGGCGATCGTCGTGGCGATGTAACCGCCGCCGATCTCGGTTCCGCCGCAGTACTCGATGACCGGCTTGTCTCCCGCGAAGTCCATCAGCCAGCGCATGTCTTCCGCGGTCGAACATTCCCCGGTCGAGCTGAAGAGCTGGATCGAGCTCCAGTCGAGACCGTCGAGGCACCCGGTGTTCCGCCACGCTCTGACGAGGGTCGGGACGACGCCCACGACCGTCGCGCGGGAGTCCTGAACGAAGCGTCCGAACTCCCGCGTGAGCGGGGAGCCGCAGTAGATCCCCATCGCCGCGCGGTTCAGCAGGCTGGAGAAGATCAGCCAGGGGCCCATCATCCAGCCGAGGCTCGTCGGCCAGAGAAGCAGGTCGCTTTGGTGGACGTCGTGATGAAAGTGCGAGTCGGCGGCGCACTTGATCGGAGTCGTCTGCGTCCAGGGGATCGCCTTGGGATCCCCGGTCGTCCCCGACGAGAACAGGACATTGATCAGATCATCGGCGCCCCGGACGACCGTCGGGAAGGTCGCGTCGCCCGACAGGAACTCCGACCAGGCGATGTCGCCATCTCGCAGCGGAACGCGCACCGCCTCCTCCGCCGGAAGGACAACCATTCGTGGCGGCTGGGCCTCCAGGACCGTTTCATACAGCGGCGAAGTCTTCCCGCCGCGGATGAGAACATCCTGCGTAAAGACCCCCGTCACCCCGGCGATCCGGAGCCGGGCCGCAATCTCACGAGGCCGAAAGCTCTCCGGGATCCCGACCACGGCGCATCCCGCCTTGATGATCCCCAGGTAGACCGCGACCGCTTCCGCCGTCATCGGAAGGATCGTGGCAATGGCATCGCCGGGCCTGAACCCCTCGCGCGTGAGACTCGCCGCGACGCGGTTGGTCAGGCTCTCCAGTTCGCCATAAGTCATGACCCGGAGCGGCTTCCCCTCGGCCTGATGCACGACGGCCCGTGCGTCGGGGGCCGCCTGGAAGCAGCTGTCGACAATGTTGAACCGGGCCCCAGAAAGCCACTGCGGATGTTCCACTCCCCGCGGAGTCTCCAGCACGCTGGTGCAGCCCCGATCAAACTTCAACCCGAGCCGCTCGATGACAAGCCGCCAGTAGTCGGCCCGGTTCCTCACCGACCAGGCATGGAGCTCGTCATAAGACGTGACGCCCGCCTGCCGCATGAGCCACGCGACATTCGAGGCGGCGAGCCTCTCGGGTGAAGCCACCCAGGGCTGATCGACCGGGCTGGAGGAAACACGCGAAGCCGACATTCAACTCTCCCTGGCGCACGGGGGGCCGCCTGGGATATTCGCAGATTCGCGCAGTGAGCCCAACAGTCTCGATCGACCGGCGATCCTGGCTGCGACCGGGGCGTGCCCGGAGCCATTGCTGATCAGCGTAAACGCAATAAGGACGAGCGACCGGAGAGACTCTCGACCAGTATGGCTTTGAAGCTGATTCAAGACCGTTTGTCCCAGAGGTCACAGCGCGGCCCAGCCGCAACGGATCCGGCGACCGCAACGATGAAGGATCATGACGAGGGACAGTAGCGCCAACAGTGGGGCGATGGGTGCTGTACACCGAAGGTGTTGCGTCATAAAGCCCAGGGTTGCCGCACAGCGGCTACCCTGG
>JAEYWB010000689.1 GCA_023429275.1 Planctomycetota bacterium | reverse complement strand
GGATCATGTGGCTGATGATGAAGTTGCGGATCAAAACCGATCGGGGCATCGTGGCAATCTCCCTGCCCCCTTCAAGCAGTGTCCAGGGAACATCCATCTCGGCGTCGTCCCGGACCGCCGCAATCGCCGCCCGGGCGTCCGCGACGTTGCGGTCGAAGAGTGCGAGGATCTCCTTCCGCGTCGTCAACGCGGGCATCTGGTAGCGCTCGCCGCCCGGGGGAGCAAAGTCCCAGGATGTCCCCGACAGTGTCCCCGGAACCCAGCTCGGGATCTCGGCGAGATGGTTCGCGTTCCAGCCGATCGTGCGGGACTTCGGATGGCACGTCCAGTCGAGCTTGTCGTCGGGAATCCGCTCGAGCACCTTGCGCGTGTTGGCCATCTCCTCGTTGAACTCGGGAAGGATGGTGTCGGCGTAGCTCATGAAAGTCTCCGGTGATCTGGATGGAAGGGGGAGCCCCTCGCGTGTTGATCAAAGGGCTGTCATCTCGCGGGCCTCCTTCGCGGCGTGGTCCATGAGCGACTTGTAGTTCTGCGCAACGAGCCCCACGGCACCGCGGAGCCCTCCCTCCTGAAGAGCTGCGACCGCCAGGTTACTGGCGGGGTCGTATCCCTCCGACTTCTTCACCCGCTGGAGATGGTTCGCCATGTGATCTGCGGCCGCGACGAGAAGCGTCAGCCGCTGGTACGGCGCCGGCGGAGCGGGGCGATGGTGATACCGCACCGCCTCGACAAGCGCCTCGGGAAAGTTGTTCATCGCGACGAACCACGCGCCGACCTGGGAGTGGTCGACCCTGAGAAGGTTCCTCTCGTGGGCTTCGAAGTCGATCGACGTCTCGTCGAACGTCAACGGGTCGATCTTCGAAAAATCGTCAGGAAAGGCGACTGCCAGCAGGGTTCGGCCCAGGTCGTGGACGAGCCCGGCGGTGTATTCTTCCCCCTGAAAGCCGCTGGCGAGAATGCGGTTGAGCATGAAGGCGAGCATTGCTGTGGCGTAGCCGTGCTGCCACAGATTCTCCTGCGCCCACTGCTGCTCGAGCTTCAGCTTCTTCCGGAGCGATGTGACGCTCGAGCTGAGAATGACGTTCTTGCACTGCCGCAAACCGAGACGCACCACCGCCTGGTGGAGACTCGAGATCTTCTTTCCCCCGCCGAAGATCGCGGAGTTCGCCAGCACGAGGATGTCGGCGGCCAGCTTGACGTCGCGCTCGACCACATTGGCGAGCTTTTCCATCGACCCGTTGGGGTCCTGGGCGATATCCATCGCCTGCCGGGCGATCCCCGGGAGCATGTTGAGATCCCCCAGTCGAGTCACCAGGCGCTGCTGGAGTTCGGCGGGGACCAGGTCAACGAGGGAGGGGGTGGCGGTGGGACCTTCCGTGGACATTACACTCCTGGGGGCCTGAGGATCACGCGGACGAGCCGGGAACCCGGTCGGCAACTCGAGCCAGTCACGTTCCGGGGGCTGAACTGGCGTTCTAGGGACCGACCTGCTGTCGGGGCAAGTCCTCGCAGCGCGGCGGGCGGGGCCTCCGGGAAGACCCGGACGCAACAGGAGGGACGGGGCGGTTGCTTCGCCGGGGCCGCAACGGCAATGATGGATGCGTGGGTTCCGGCCGGCCAGGTCTGGCGTCGTGCGGCGAACATCATCCGGGAGTGACGGTTCATGCGTCGTTTATGGCCCGCGGGCCTCGTGCTGGCGATCCTTGCCTTCGCCGTGGCTGTCTCGACTCATCTTCCGGCGGCGGATCCCAAGGGGGGAACGGCCGGGCGGAAGGGCTCCCCTCTCGACAACCTCGCGACCGTCAAGTGGGATAACATTTCCCTCGAGGATGTCGCGGCCGACCTGCGGGAGACGCACAAGCTCGATGTCTCCGTCGACCGGCAGTCGATCGAGAACGAAGGGCTGGTCACGACGAACATCAAGATCAACATGAACTTCCGCGGGCTGACGCTCCGGTCGATCATCTGGCTGGCCCTCGATGGCTACCGGCTCGAACTGGTCGAGAAACCGGACGGCCCCCTCATTACGTCCCGCCCGGTGGCCGAGGCGACGTATCTCGAAGCGGAGTACGACCTGAAGCCTCTCGGCGTCGCGGGCAAGGACCCGAAGGCTCTGGTCGACCTCGTCCGGGGATCGGTCGACGCCTACTGGAAGGACACCGACAGCTTCGGCGGGGCGATCGAGGCGGACGGCGGCAAGCTCAAGGTGAGCCAGACTCCGGCTGCCCAGGCGCAGGTGGCTTCTCTCATCCGGCAGATCACCCGCGAGCTCGCCAGCGGAAAGAAGCCGATGCCGACGACGACGGAGAAGAACGAGAAGGCGATCGCCGACCAGGTCGCCCGAACGCCTCTCAAGAAGCTCTCCGTCACAGGCGAGATCCCGTTCAATGAACTGGCGGCGAAGCTGGGTGAGTCGCTGAACGTCCCGGTCTGGGTCGACGGCGCAGGACTCGACGATGTCCGCGTCGGCTTCAAGCAGCCGGTCACACCTCAGATCGCCGGGAAGACCGGCACCGAGATCCTCGAAAGCATCCTGGAGCCGCTCGAACTCGGCTATCTGATCGACCATGAAGTGGTGCTCGTGACGTCGAAGATGAAGGCCAACAAGCCCGACCGCCTCGGAGTGTTCAACACCAGGGCCAAGGGGGTGAAGCTCAAGGGGACGCCAGAGGAGATCGCCCGGACGATCCAGGAATCGGACGAGTACGGCCTGTGGGGAGACGGGGGGGGAGCGATCAACGTCCTCGGTCCGCTGGTGGTGATCCGCCAGTCGCCGAAGGCGCTCAAGAAGATCGAAGCTGTGCTGCGGCCGTAGACTCTGACGGGGCGCCCTCTCTCCGTAGAACGACCTGACAGGTCGTCGCGCTGGGCTCTCACGTGCCAGGAAGCTCCCAAGTGCCAAGTCCAACGGCCTGGCGAGCCTGACCGCCAGGATCGATCGAACCGGCCCGTTGAATGGTTTTCGTGGGACTGGACGTATAGCGGGACGGCCTGAAGCCCGTACTACGGTGCGCACCGACTGTTCCCGATCAACCGATCCTCGGATGCGGCCGCTGAACGTGATGTACTTTGAATAGGGCCGCGGTAGACTGAAGCCGTCTCTCGTTCAGGGGATGCGCCATTTCGGGATGGCGGAAGGTGCGGCAGGAATTGACCGCGGGAATGCAGGAGCCGCACATGGCCAAGGTTCTGGTGGTCGATGAGCACTCCCGCCGGGGCGAAGCGCTCGCGGCTGCCCTTCGGGAACGAGGCATCGAATCCCGGCTCGTCCGAGAACCGGAAGCCGCCCGGCAGCAGCTTGACGCCGTCGACTACGACCTCGTCCTCGCCAGTGCGATCTTCCTCGAGTGCGATGCTCTCCTGCATTCCCCGATCGCCGCCCTCGCCGAATCCCGCCCCCAGGCCCGGGTGATCCTTCTGGTCGCGGATTCGACCGTCGAGTCGATCGCGCGGGGGCTGGCCCATGGCGCAGAAGACTGGGTGAGCGACAAGGATCATCCCGCGGCGATCGCCGAGAGCCTGGCGCAGCTGGTCCGCGCCGGCCGGCCGTCCGAAGGACGCAAGCCGCGGCAGATCACCGTAGGGAGAGAGACCCATTGGCTCTCCCTCAATGAGGAACAGACGTTTCGGCTGATGCAGCTCGCCCTCAGGGAGAACGCTGCGCTGCAGGGGGTGGTCGACGAGAAGCTCATCCTCAGCCGGCAGATGGAACGGGCCCTCCGCGACGCCCACGCGGTCTACCGCTCACTGGTCGACAACATGCCGGTCTGCATGTTCCGCAAGGATCTGCAGGGGCGGCTGACGTTTGCGAACCTGACCTACTGCCGGGAGCTTGGCGTTGATCCCGAGACCATCCTCGGCAAGACCGACCATGATCTCTTTCCGCCGGAGCTTGCCGAAAAGTACGTCGCGAACGACCGGCAGGTGATTCTCTCCGGGAAGATCTTCGAGGACATCGAGAGCCACCTGACCCCCGATGGGAAGAAGCTCTACGTCCATGTCCTGAAGTCTCCAGCTCTCGACTCCGAGGGGAAGACGATCGGCGTCCAGGCGGTCTTCTGGGATGTCACCGATCGGAAGCTTGCCGAGGAGGAGCGGCGGGCCAGCGAGGCCCGGACGAAGGCGATCTTCGAGGGCTCGCTCGACTGCATGGTGATCACGAACGAGCACGGTGCGATCGTCGAGTTCAACCGGGCCGCCGAACGGACGTTCGGTTACTCCCGCAAGGAGGTGTTCGGAAAGAAGATCGAAGACGTCCTCTTCACGCGGGACGGTGCCGAGCGGACACGGCAGCATATCGACGAGTACGGCGTCTCCGGGGGCTCGGACAACTCGCTCCTCGGCAAGCGTGTCGAGGTGCCGCTGCGACGGAAAGGAGGAGGGGTGTTCATTGCGGAGATGGCGATGCAGCCGATTCCGCTGGGCGACACCGTCCACTTCGCGACGATGCTGCATGACATCACGCGCCGCAAGCTGCACGAGAAGGAGCTGCAGCTCGCGAAGGAGGCGGCCGAGCAGGCCAACCACGCCAAGAGTGACTTCCTCGCCAACATGAGCCACGAGATCCGGACCCCCATGAACGCCATCATGGGGATGACCGAGCTCGTCATCGCGACCGACCTCGCCCCGCAGCAGCGCGAGCACCTGCAGATCGTCCGGGATTCGTCGGAGTCGCTGCTGTCACTCATCAACGACATCCTCGACTTCTCGAAGATCGAAGCGGGCAAGCTCGACCTCGATCCCACCCCCTTCTCCCTGCGGGAGCGGGTCGGAGACACGATGAAGTCGCTCGCAGTGCGGGCCCACCAGAAAGGTCTCGAGCTGGCGTGCCGCATTGCTCCGGATATCCCCCCGGCCCTCGTCGGGGATGCCCAGCGGCTGCGGCAGATCGTCGTCAACCTCGTCAGCAATGCGATCAAGTTCACCGACCGGGGGGAAGTTCTGCTCGACGTCGCGATCGAACCGGACGTGAGACGCGGCGCGACCGGAAGCAGCCCGGCGACCGGGGAGGCCCCCTTCCCCATCGGCACCGAATTGAAGCTGCATTTCCGCGTCCAGGACACCGGGATCGGGATCTCGCGTGAGAACCAGGAGCGGATCTTCCAGGCGTTCGAGCAGGCGGACATGTCGACGACCCGCAAGTACGGCGGGACGGGCCTCGGCCTCGCGATCTCCTCGAAGCTCGTGAAGATGATGGCGGGCGACATCTGGGTGGAGAGCGAACCGGGCCGCGGGAGTACGTTTCACTTCACGATCCGCCTGCCGGTCGGATCCCCGAGAGACGTCGAGCGGACCCCCGAGCCGGCCTCGGTCCGCGGCGCGCTCGCTCTTGTGGTGGACGACAGCGCAACGAACCGCCGGATCCTCGAAGAGATGCTGCGGAGCTGGGGAATGCACCCCACTTCGGTCTCCTCCGCCGAAGAGGCGATGCGGGAGCTGGTCCGGGCCCGGGAGGCGGGAACCCCGTTTGCCATCCTGATCAGCGACGTCAACATGCCGGAGATCGACGGCTTCATGCTGGTCGGCCAGGTCCGCGGTGACCCGCGTCTTGTGGGGCTGCCAGTCGTCATGCTGACTTCGGCCGATCGCCCGGGGGACACCGAGCGATGCCGCCAGTTCGGCGTTCACCGGCACATGACCAAGCCGGTCAAGCAGTCCGAACTGCTGCAGACGATCGAATCAGCCATCGGCCGGGATTCGGCGACTTCCCCGTCGGACCTCCGGCAGGAGAGCGCAGAGGCCCCCGTGCCCCTCCGTCCCCTGCGGGTTCTCCTCGCGGAGGACAGCAAAGCCAACCAGACGCTCGCGATCGCGCTACTGACGCGGGCGGGGCACTCGGTCGAGGTGGCGAGGACTGGCCAGGAAGCCCTCGACCGCTCCGGCGCCGAGGAGTTCGACGTCATCCTGATGGATGTCCAGATGCCCGAGATGGATGGCCACGAGGCGACGGAACGGATCCGTGCCCGGGAGGCGGGGACCGGCCGGCGGATTCCGATCATCGCCATGACCGCTCACGCCATGAAGGGGGACCGCGAGCGCTGCCTCGAAGCGGGAATGGATGGCTACGTCTCGAAGCCGATCCGACCGGAGCAGCTGTTCGCCGAACTGCAGCGGATCACGACGCCGGGCGGGACAACGCCTCTCGAAGAGGTCTCCCTGCCGCCGGGCCCGTTCATCGACTGGAAGGCGGCACGGAAGCACACGGGGGGATATGACGACGTCCTGCATTCGGTCCTCGAAGGGATCCGTGAGGAATGCCCGACCCTGATCGAGGAACTGGCCAGCGCGATCCGCAGTGGGAACGCCGGGGTCGCGACGCGGGCCGCCCATACGATCAAGGGGAACATGCGGACGCTCGAAGCCCGCCCGGTCAGCGACCTCGCGTACGAGATCGAGACGTCGTGCAAGGAGGGGGCGATCTCCGAGGACGCCCCGGCAAAGCTGGTCCGGCTGAAGTCGCTGCTCGAGCGGGTCTATCGGGAGATTGACGACTACCTGTCGCGGACGGACACGACCCGCACCGCCAGCGTTCTCGAGGAATAGTTCTGGTGGTGACTTTTCGGACTGATGAAGAGGCCATGCGTCACGCTCTCCGCCTTGCGGAGCGGGGGATCGGCTCAGTCGAGCCCAACCCGGCTGTCGGGGCGGTCGTGGTCGGTCCCGATGGCGAGCTGCTCGGAGAGGGGTGGCATCGGCGCTTCGGAGAGGCCCACGCGGAGGTGAACGCCTTCGCCGCGGCGGGAGACCGCAGCCGGGGCGCGACCTTGTACGTCACGCTCGAGCCCTGCTCGCACGTCGGGAAGACCCCCCCATGCGCGCCGCTCGTCGTCCGGTCGGGAGTACGGCGGGTCGTGATCGCGATGGGAGACCCGGCCCCCCAC
>JAEYWB010000610.1 GCA_023429275.1 Planctomycetota bacterium | reverse complement strand
ATGAAGACCCGCCCGTTCGGGTTGGCCTTGTTGTGCTCGCGGATCTCATTGACGAGCTGCAGACGCATCGCCGTTTTGCCGCTTCCCTGTTCGCCGAACACGACCGCGGTGGAGGGGGTGCCGGGGTTGCCGAGGACCTTGTCCCAGGCGGCGTGCCGCGTCCCCTTGAGGAGGTATTCCTGGAAGATCCGGTCGGACTGGGCATCCTCCTGCGAAAACGGGTTCTCGGTGATCCCGTAGTGTTCAAGAAACTGAGTAACTTTCATCGGGTGTCCTGCAGGGTCGCGGGGACAGGTCCTTCCCCGTCTTCCCCAAGTGCGCCATTTGCCAGGCTCGCGGCGCGGGAATCGAGAGAATTCGGACCTGACAGAGACGCTGTAATGCATGGCTAGGCGGTCTGCAAGCGGCGGGCCGAGGCTCCCGTACGGGCGTGAGTGGACTTCCGAAGGGGGCGATCAGCGGGGAGGATCGGGCATTCGTTTCGCCGGGGAGCAGGAAACCGTGCGGCGACGATAACTCCTGTTGCGTCCGAAGTTTGAGCGTCGGTAGATTCCCGCCAACCGGAAACCGACCAAGGATGGTCCCATGAGGCAGCCGCCGACCCCGCCAGAGTTTTTTGACCGTCACACCCGCTCGTTCGTGCTGTTGTGCTGTGTGGCTGCGGCCATTGCTTACATGGTCTGCAGCTGGCTCGGATGGGATCAGCCTGGCCGGGCCCTGGTCGTCCTGCTGCTGGCGGAGCTTCTGTTCGTCTCGCTCGGGGTCCTGGCGATGCTGTTCGCCGAGAATTGGTTCGAGGAACTGGACGCCACGCCCGGCGAATGGGCTCCGGTCGCCCGCCGCGGCAATCCGAAGACGGCGTTTCTCAAGCGGCCGACTCGCGGCGCCAAGTTCGACCGGACGGGGGACTACCTCCGGATGGTCGCCGGAGAGATGCAGCCCGGGACCGACGGCTCTTACTTCGGCTCGGCCGAAGCGACCCCGCGGTACAAGGGGGGCAGGCTCACGTTGAACACGCCCGCCAGCGGGGCGAAATCGAACACCCAGCCGGTGCCGAGATCGTTGTCGGAGGCCCTGCAGATTCATCGCCCGGCGGCCCGGAGCCCCCTGGCGAACTTTGTCCCTCCGCCGCTCCCGACGGCGGCTCCGGTCGCTGCGCCACAGGCTCCGGCCCCGGCGTGGCCGCTGTTCGTGGCTCCAGCGCCGACGGCTCCGACTTCGGCGCCTCACTCGGCCCCGGTCTCGTCCCCGGCGGCCCCGGTCTCGTCCCCGGCCCCGTCGCTCGCTTCCGCGATCGCTGCGGCACCGGCGTTTCATCCTGTCACGGCGACTCAGGCTCCGTCTCCGCCACCGCTCCCCCCTGCGGCTCGAGCGATCCCGGCGACCGGCCCGGGACCGGTTGTCACCCTGGGGACGCCGGCCGGGCAGGGGGCGATGCGTCCGAAGCCTCCGAGGCAGAGGCCGTCGTAGCTGTCAGCGGTCAGCGGTCAGCACTGCTCTGACCATGGGTATCGGACAGCTGACCGCTGTTGGCTGACTGCTGCCACAGGTTGGACAGACCGGCGATCGTTGTCGACGATCTTCGGTCATGTCGCACCTTTCCTCGATTTCCGCTCTCTTCGTCGTTCTCGACTTCTGCCTGCGCGTCTGGCTGGCGGTCCGGATCGTGATGCGCCAGCTCCCGGTCGGGGTGTCGCTCGCCTGGCTGCTCGTCATTCTCGTCTTCCCGTTCGTCGGGTCGATCGCCTACCTCGTCCTTGGGGAATACCACCTCGGCCGACATCGCCTGAATCGGATCATTGAGGTCCAGAGGCGATGGATCGAAACCACGCGTTCGCTCGCTCCGGCCGGGCCGGAGATCGTGGTCCCTCACGACCATCTCGACGATGCGCGGCTGGCCCGTCTGGCGAAGTCGACGCTCGGAGCCCCCCTGCTGGGGGGCAACCGTCTCGACCTCCTCCGTGATGCCGAGAGCGTGTTCCAGGCCCTGGTTGCCGAGATCGACGCCGCCCGCGAAAGCTGCGATCTCCAGTTCTACATCTGGGCTCCCGGCGGACGGGTTGATGACGTCGCGGCCGCACTCAAGCGGGCGGCGGCAAGAAAGGTCCGATGTCGCATCCTGGTCGACGCCCTGGGGAGTTCCGCCTTCCTTCGCCAGGGGGCCGCGGACGATCTCCGAAAGCATGGGGTCGAGGTCCATTCCGCCCTCTCTTCGGGGTTGCTCAGCCTGCTCTTCGTCCGCCCCGACCTGCGGCTTCATCGAAAGATCGTGGTCATCGATCGGCGGGTCGGGTTCACGGGGAGCATGAACATGGCGGATCCGCGAAGCTTCAATCAGACGGCCGGCGTCGGCGAATGGGTCGACGCCATGGCCCGAATCGAAGGGCCCGCGGTTCTCGCGCTGGCGGCATCCTTCCTTTCCTTCTGGTCCGTCGAGTCGGAACAGGAAGCGTCCACGGCGGAGTGGGTCGAAGATGCCGGCACGGCCGCGCCGAAGGGGGCGGCGAGTGTGCAGGTGCTTGCGTCGGGACCGGCGCTCAAGGTCGAGGCGATCGAGCAGGTTGTCCTGCGGGCACTCTACGAGGCCCGGCGCGAGGTTGTCCTGACGACTCCCTACTTCGTCCCGAGCGAATCGCTGCTGACGGCGCTCCTGTCGGTCGCGGGGAGCGGCGTCGACGTCACGCTGATCGTTCCGGCCCGGGTCGACTCGCGGCTCGTGCAGTATGCGAGCCGGGCTTACCAGGTCGAGCTCCTCAAGGCGGGGGTGAAGGTCGCCCTGTACGAGGGAGGGCTGCTGCACACGAAGTCGATCACGGTCGACGACGAGCTGACGTTGTTCGGCTCGTTGAACCTCGACCCGCGCAGCCTGCGTCTTAACTTCGAAATCACGCTGTCGATCTACGACCGCGAGTTCCATGCCCATGTCCGGGCTCTCCAGCAGACCTATCTGGAAGCCTCGAAACCGCTGGACCTCGCGAGCTGCGAAGCCCGCTCCCTGGCGATGAAGTTCCTCCAGAACACCGCGCGGCTGCTGGGGCCGGTGCTGTAAGGTCCACGGGGGAGAGGTAAGACAATCGAGATGCGGTCCATCGGCGGTCGATGCAATGGCCGCATAGGTTCGTCT
>JAEYWB010000560.1 GCA_023429275.1 Planctomycetota bacterium | reverse complement strand
CCCTGATTCTCTTCTACTTCGGTCCGGCGATCGTCGCCGCGCTCCTTCAGGGCTGGACGGCCGCCGGCGTGCTCGGCGGTACGACCAGTGACGCGATCCATGCCTTCGTGATGCGCTGGTATGAAGCCTCCGCCTTCACTCAGACGAGAGCGATCTTCACGACCAGCTTCGCCGGACCGATCCTGAGCGGCCAGGTCATCGCGAACGTCGCGATGGCGATGGTCCTGTTCTTCCTCTCCGGGGCCCTGTTCGACTGGTTCAACTCGGACCTCGACACGACGGTCGCCCGGAGACCGATGGCAGAATGGCTCCGGCTCGGCCGGAAGCGCGGCCGCGTGTGGGACAACTCGCTCGCCTGGAAAGATTTTCATTTCCTGGCCGGGGGACCGACGGGGATCATCGCCAAGCTGGTCCTGTACTCCCTTCTCGTCGGCGGCGTGGCCATCCTGATCGAGGACGGCCGCGTCGACCAGGTGTCGATGAAGACGCTGGCCCAGACGAGCCTCATCGCGGGATTGATCGCGACGTATCTCGAAGGGGCGTTCCTCGCCTCGAAGATCTACCGCTCGGAGCTCGTTGACCAGACGTGGTCGTCGTTGCTCATGGTTCCTGTCGGCGTCGCCCGGATTTCGGTGCCGAAGGTGGCCGGCTGTCTGCTCGCGCTGGTGCCGGCCGCCGCCATGATCGCGGCGAGCCCGCTGCTGTCGCCCGACATGATCGGCGCGGCGCTTTCGACGTCGTCCGGAGGGGCGGTGCTGCTCATCACGGGGGCCGCGTTCCTCTGTATCTTCGCGGTCTTCCTGACCTTCACGGCGATGTTCTCCCTGGAGATGTCCCCCTGGCTGGCGATTCCGCTGGCGGGGTTTACGGTCCTGACCGCATGGCCGATCCTGGGGTGCTGCCTGTTCGCGCCGTTTTCCGGGGCCAGCCGAAGCGAGGACGGCCTGGTTTCACTGATCATGGCAGCAGCGTTCTCGGCCATGATGATCGGAGCGACGTTTGCCGGAATCGTGCAGCTGCACAAGTCGATTGTGGCAAGGCTGGAGCGACTGGGGGCGTAGCCGCAGGTATCAAGTCGAAAGTATCAAGTGGATCGATGCTTTGGTTCGCTCGTTCGAACGGTGAACCGTCCCAGCGATGGCGATTCCCAGAGATCCCGGCGACCAAGCAGTCCCTGCAACTCGCATTACCCGATACTTGATACCTGATACTTGCTACTTCTTCTCTTCGCTCGTCTCCCCTGCCGGTTCGTCCTCCGCAAACATCTCCTTCCAGACCGGAAGCTTCTGGGAAGGGAGCTCGAAATCGAACTTCTTATCGGTCAGCAGAGACAGGTAGTGGACGATCCGGCCCCGCTGGACAGTCTCGGGATTCCGCTCGAGGACCTCTTCGAGATGCCGCGTCGCGGCCTGGTTTCGCCAGCAGACGAGCTCCGCCAGTGCGGCGTGGACGCCGTCCTGCGTCTCTCGCTCGAGCTGCTGCAACTGGTTGAATGACTGCGTTGCCACGAGCAGCGGCCGGAGGTCCAGCTTGATCGGAGGGCCAAACACGACCGGCAGGAGATCCAGGGACGACTCCGCAGCCGCGCGCTGAAGGTTCAGCTGGTCTTCGTCCCAGAGCTGGATCGACTGGTCCTCATTCCCGTTCATCAGGTTGGAGAGCGCTGACATGTTGCGCCACTCTGAAGCCACCACTTCGCCGCCAGGCACCCCCGGCGGAGGGAGCTGCGACTGCATCGCTTCGACCACCTGCCAGGATTCCTCCAGTCGTCCGGCGTAGAGCAACAACCCGGCGTACAGCCGCTGGGCCTGCTGATCATTCCCGAATGCGGTGATGTCCTCCTCGTAAATCTGCAGAGCCCGCTTCCACAGGCCCCCCTCCAGAGCGGTCTGGAGCAACTTGGGACGGGGACTGCCGATCCCGATCTGCTGGGTGAGGACTTTTTCAACCTGCGCGATCGCCTCCCGAAGCTCCTTGGCGATGGCTTCCGGCTGCTGTCGTTCGCGGGCGTTCTCAGGGACGTCCGGAATGATCTTGATGAGCTCTTCGAGATGCTCGAGCGCCCAGTCCCTCGCGTCGACCGAAAGGCAGAGATCGAACAGGACCTGGTTGTCGCGGGGGTGTCCGGGGTCAAGGATCTCCGCCGACAGGAAGGCCGCGAGGGCCTGCCGGAGCCAGAATTCATCCTTCGATCCGGGGCTGTAGGCCTGCAGCCACTGGGTGTCGATGGCATGCAGCATCAGGGCCGCGCCGCCGAGCCTGCGGTACGAAACGGCATCCTGAGGCGATTGAAGGAGCCCGGCACGGGCCTCCCGGATCGTCTGGATCGCCAGCGCCGTCCGGAAACTGACGGCCGGTCCGCTGAGCGTGTCGAGCAAGGTGCCGTACTGCGTTGCGAGAAGGGCTCCTTCCGTCTGGTGCTTGAGCGGCTGAATCAGCCAGCGGTCGTAGGTTCCCTTCGGACGGGGCCAGGCGCGGAAGCCGGTGAGCGGGCGGTCTTCCGGAGGCTTGCCGCGGAACACGGTGCTCTCGATCTTCCAGATCGGCTCCGTCTTTCGAAACGCGACGATTTCCGGAGACTTGAGATCGGGGCGGTACATCGCCATCCCGCAGGCGGAAACCCGGGTCACGTTCCAGCCAAGCTGCAGGAACCTGAGAAGGGTCGTCCGTGTATCGTGCTCTGTCGTGTTCCGGACGAGGGCATGCGTCACCTGGAACCGGTCGAGAATCTTCTTCCACGCATCTGGAGAGGGGGTTCCTTCGAGAATCGACTGCCGGGCCTCCAGGTGCGAGGCGGAGCCGCCGTTTGAATGGAGACTCATCCGGCTGTCGATGAACGACTTCTTTCCTCCCCAGATGAGGTAGTCCCCCTGGCTGAGATA
>JAEYWB010000552.1 GCA_023429275.1 Planctomycetota bacterium | reverse complement strand
CCGCGATCCTGCGGGGCCGACGGAGTCGGACGGCCGCGCCAGGCAGCCAGCGACCATGACCACGGAAGAAACGCCAGTGGAATGAGCGGGGCATACCACCAGAAGGGGCGGCCATGGGCAAAGGAGTTCGTCAGCCGCCCGGCGGTCTGTCCCCAGAGAATGGCGTTTCCGTACTCGGGACCACCGCTCCGAGCCGCCGGAATCGCCCAGAGAAGCGCGAGGGCCGCCCCGGAAAGGACTGAGACCGCGACGCCCGCGTACCAGGCCGCTGGCCGAGGCGCACGGTCACGGGTCCACCACAGGGGTGCTCCAAGCGCGACGGGCAGGATGTGGACGAGACAGACCGGCCCTTTGGTCAGGAGGCCAACGCCGATCGCCCCTGCCGCAAAGGTGAAACCGGTCCAGCGGTCTCCCGCAGCCGCACGGTGCCAGCCGAGGATGGCCGCGAGTGCCGACAGACTCAGCAGCGTGTCGAACATCGTCATCGGCGCGAACATCATCCAGAGGGAGGTCGAGGCGAGGATCAGCGCCGCCCCCTCTTCCGTCGCGCGGGTGCCGTGCGCGTCCACCGACCAGAGCCGCCGTGCGAGTCGAGCGGTCAGGACGAGGCAGACCATTCCGGCCACGGGACCGACCAGCCGGGCTGACCATTCCTCCACTCCCGTCACGCTCCAGACGAGATTGATGAGCCAGAAGAGCAGGGGGGGCTTATGGCTGTACGGGACGCCCCCGAGATGCGGGACGAGATAGTCGCCATCCGTCCGCATCTCCCAGGCGACGGCGAGATAGCGAGTCTCGTCGATCGGAATGAGTGGGCGGCACGCGAGGCTGACCACCGTGAGAAGGGCCGAGAGCAGGACCGCCAGAGATACGGGAGACCACCTCACGCGGCCCTCGCCTGCGGGACATCGGCGGAAGGAGGGGGAGCGATCGACTCGACGTCGCCCGATCCGCGTGTCTCTTCGACGCTGTTCGCTGCCGCGCGGTTTGCGATGAGCTGCAGGTTCCGGATGTAGATAACGAAACCGGCTCCCTGTCCGACCATGAACACGATGTCCTGCCGCCAGATGGCGTACGAAAGCAGCAGTGTCGAGCCGGCGAGACTCAGGTACCAGAAGCTGACCGGAATGACGCTTCGCCGCTCCGCCTCGCTCGAGATCCACTGGACCAGGAAGCGCGACATGAAGAGGAGCTGCCCCACGAGACCGACAGCCATCCAGATCTGATTGCTGGTCATGTTGAGGGAGGAGGGAGGCAGGAATGGAGGGGCAGGGAAGAGGAGGATCAGGCCGAGCGGGTGAGCGGGCGGGTCTTGGTCGCGTCCTCGGTACGGCGGAACGAAACGGGGATCGGGTCCGCTTCGAACTCCGTCGCGACGGGACGTTTCGCGCGATGGATCAGCCAGATCATTCCAGCGAGGTCGACGATCCCCGCGAGCATCCGGTCCCAGGTGCCGTAGTGGGATCGGCCCCGCGTGCGAGGGCGATGGGCGACTTCCGCCGAGGCCACGGAGTAGCCCGCGCGACGGAAGAGAGCCGGGAGGAAGCGGTGCATATGATCGAAGCGGGGGAGCTCCAGGAACGCCTCCCGGTGGAAGACCTTGATGCCGCAGCCGCTGTCCGGGGTGTTGTCCCGGAGGAGAGCCCCCCGGATGGTGTTGGCAATCTGAGAAATCACCCGTCGCCAGAGGGAGTCGCGCCGGTTCGTTCGATGTCCGATGACAAGGCCGACCGGTCCACCGTCGGCGTTCGAGTCGGATGGCACGCCGCGGCGACCGCTGCCGGCTGCTCCTGCCGCGAGGAGCGAGAGCATCCTCGGGAGATCGGCCGGATCGTTCTGACCGTCGCCGTCGAGAGTCGCAATGACCGATCCGCGAGCCGCCTTGACTCCGGTCCAGACCGCCGCGCTCTGCCCGGAGGAGCGGTCAATGCGAAGCACGCGGAGCGTCGAAATCTGGTTCTGAAGGTCGCGCAGGCTGGCGAAGGTGCCGTCCCGGCTCCCATCGTCGATGACGACGATCTCGTACTCGCTCCAACCGGCGAGAGCCTCGACGGTCTCGACGACCAGGGGCTCGATGTTTCCCGCCTCGTCCCGGACGGGTATGACGACCGACACGTTCATGAAGGCCTCCTGCCTTCCCGGATTCGCCGCCCATTTCCTCCGGCCGGCGTCCTGATTGAAGTGTCGCCTCACCCTTTCCGCGAGGTCAACCCGAGTCTGGCGCCGGACGCCGGAGACTTGAGAGGTCGGTCTCTCCCGGATGATTTCCTGAGAATCACCGATTTCGCGGACGACACGGACAGAATCGGCATTGAGATTGGAGTCGAAACTCTGCCTGTCGACACTCAACGAGGCCTTACATTTCAGCAAGGTCAATGCTCGTGTCCCTCTCCGTAGGGAAGGACTCGATCTATCGCATACGGATCTGCGAATACGACAGCCAGGCCGCCTGCCCAACAATTACCAGCAGCAGCAGCGACGCTGACGCGAGAGCCGCGACCCGGGCTGCGCCCGCTCCGATGGGGTCGCCGGAGAGAGCCAGGATGCCCCAAAGCAGGCCGCAGACCGCTGCGACCATCAGTGAGGCCAGCATTCCAATCAGGATCCAGCCGTGAATCCGCTTTTCTCTCGAGGGCATGAAAGGCACTCCTTGCCTGGGATACTCATCCGGCCTGGACTCCGCTTCGACCGGTCTTTGACTACTTGGTGAGAAACCCCGCCGGAAGCAGGAACCAACTCGACTCAGGACGGGCGACTTTCGGGCGCGGCCGGCGCCGGCTCCTTGAGCCACGGTTTGACGAGGCCTTCCAGAGCCGCATAGGTCGGGAGACTCGGCGGGCCGGGGTTCGAAAGGATCTCCCCGTTCGAGAAGATCATGATGTGGGGGATCCCGGTGACCTGGAACCGCTGCTCCAGGCTGGGATGCTCGTCGATGTCGACGACAATCACCTTGAGCCGGTCGCCGTAGACCTTCTCGAGCTCATGGAGATGCGGCTTGAGCATCTGGCAGGGACGGCACCAGATGGCGGAGAACTCGACAAGGACGACCTTGTCCGCCTGAAGGACGGTATCGCGAAACCACGTGAAACTGGCGTCTTCAGTCTTCGGCTCGACCGCGGTCGAGTCGGTGCAGCCCGTTGGAATGACCAACGCCGGTGCGAGACAGAGCAGAATCAGGGGCAGCAACAGTCGTCGCACGTTCGACTTCCTCCGGAAAACCAGCTCCATTCTATCGCCGCCCGCGCCCTTGGATACATGGATTTGAATTCGGAAAAACGTGCCGACAATGCGGCACCGGGGCCCGCGATGCCCGGAAACGGACAATTCCGCCTCGTCCCGTAGCGATCTGCCGTCGAAACGGGAGAATCACGGCAAAACTCAACCAGAGAATCCGCCCGCGGCGTCCGCGCCCTCCGGAGTTTGACGATGAAGACGGCGATCCCGTTTCTCCTGCTGACTCTCCTCGTTTTCCGGCCGGATGCCGCGACCGGGGGAATGGCCACCTGGGATGGCCGGCATCCAATCGATCGGATCGAGGTTCGGATCGTCTACTTCATTCCCCGGGATCGCTCGCCACTCATCGACTGGAAGGACCGGGTGACGTATTTCGCCCGTCGAATCGAGGAGTTCCACGCCCGTGAATACGGCGACCAGTCGAAACTGACCACCCGGGTTGAGAGCGAGCCGCTCCGCTCGACGCGCACGACCGAGCAGCTCCGCTCGGGGGATGCGGACTTCATTTTCTTCCAGACGCTCCAGGAGGCGGACGAACGTCTTGAGTTCGCCCGTCCGAAGCCGGACGCCTTTCCGATCCTCCTGGTCCTCAGCGAGATCAACTGGCGGCCGCTCGACGACTTCTACAGGCTCTCTCGCGAGCCGAAAGGGGAGCGAGCCGGCGAGATCGCCTTTGAAGGAAACCTTTCGGGGGATCGGCACTTTCCCGGCGCCGCCAGCGGCGGAGCCCGGGCCACCTATCTGTCCGACCGCGGGGGCGGCTGGGGGCTCGTCAGCGCCGACGGATGGCGTGTCCCGTACTCCGGCTCCGACTGCGTCGTCTACCACGAAGGGGTCGGACACACGGTCGGCCTCCCGCATCCCGACGAGGCCAACGGCTCGGTCATGAGCCATGGACAGTACCGAGGGTGGATCAGCGAATCCTGGATCGATGACGACCAGAAGAAGCGACTCGGCTGGAAGCCGCCGGAGAAACCATTCGATCGAGAGGCGGACCTCTTTTCGCAGTTTCGAGCGATCCCGGAGCCGGCCGCCCCCCGCCCGGGCGAAATGGCGGCCCTTCGCCTCAACTGGCCGAAGGACGTCAGCGTGAAATCGCTTCGCGTTCGGATCCAGACCGAACTGAACGGGCCCTGGATCGACGTCCCGGTCGAGCCCCGGACGACTCCCTCGCAGGTTCTCCTGAGCCGCTTTGACCGTCCGACTCCTGTCAGCTATCGGGTCAATACCGAACTCGTGTCCGGCCAGCGGGCAGAACTGTGGGGGTACTTTCAGGTCCGGAACCGTCCGAACGAAACCGTGATCCCACAGAATCCGCTGCCGGAACTCGACGTCAGAGAATCTTCGGGGACACCGGGCGCGCCGGAAATGGTGGACCTGC
>JAEYWB010000542.1 GCA_023429275.1 Planctomycetota bacterium | reverse complement strand
ACCTCGGCCAGAGCTGTCTCCACGCGCGGCGGCTCGTCGAAGCGGGGGTCACCTACATCACGATCCAGGCGGGAGGGGGCTGGGACACCCACGGCGACAACTTCAAACAGCTCAAGGACAACCTGCTCCCCAAGTACGACCGGGCCCTCGCGGCCCTCGTGACCGACCTCGCCGACCGCGGACTCACGAACGACGTCCTCGTGATGGCGTTCGGCGAGTTCGGGCGGACTCCGCGGATCAACCCCGGCGCGGGACGCGACCACTGGCCGGGAGCGATGTCGGTCGTCTACGCCGGAGGGGGCCTCAAGATGGGGCAGGCGATCGGCGAGACCGATTCGAAGGCAGAGTACCCGATCAGCAAGCCCTACTCGCCGGGGTGCGTCCTCTCGACGATGTACCACGTCCTGGGGGTCGACTACCGGCATGTCTTCTACGATCAGGCCCAGCGTCCGCTGGCGGTCCTCGCCGAAGGATCGCCGATTCCGGAGCTGATCTGATGTCGACGGACCGGGAGCTGGCCATGTGGAAGAGGACGGGTTGGAGGCCGAGCGGTCGGTCAATGCTGCGGCTCGCCTTGGTCGCGATGGCGGTGCTGCTGCCATGGTTGAGTCTTCAAGCCGATCTGCCGTCGATCCGGTTCGACCAGATGAGCCCGCTGGGGCTCTCGGCCGGCGGAAGCGTCGACGTCGAGATCAAGGGGAACAACATCGAAGGGGTGGACCGCCTCCTCTTCGACCAGCCCGGTCTCACCGCCGAGCCGGTCATGGGGAAGGAGCGGTTCTTCCGCATCACCGCGGCCGAGGACGTTCCCGTCGGGACGTATGACGTCTATCTCTCGGGGCGATTCGGCGTCAGCAATCCGCGTCTCCTCGCGGTGACGAAAGGCCTCGCCGACGTCAGCGACAACGGGAAAAACCGCGCCCCCGCCGACGCTCAGCCGATCGAGCTCAACACAGCCGTGAACGGGACGGCGGACGGCAATGCCGACGACTGCTACCGCCTCGTGCTGCGGCAGGGGCAGCGGATCACTGTCGATTGCCAGGCGGGGCGGCTTGGCTCGCAGCTCGACGCCGTGATGTCCCTCCTGACCTCCGATGGGCGGACCCTCGCGACCAGCAGCGACTGGTTCGGCCCCGATCCGTTCCTCGACGTCGTCATCCCGGCCGATGGCGAGTACCTCGTCACGCTGCATGACCTCTCGTACCGCGGCGGCCAGCCGTACCGGCTCGTCGTCTCCGATCGCCCGCGGGTCGATCACGTCTTCCCGCCGGCAGTGCAGGGGGGAGCCCCCGCAAACCTCACCGCCTTCGGCCAGAATCTTTCGACTCTCGGCGGGACCCCTTCCCCATGGAACGAAGGGGGGCGGCCTCTCGATCAACGCCCGTTCGCTTGGACTCCCGATCCCGCGGCCCTCGAGAGCGGCACCTACCTGTTCCGCGATCATCCCTCGCACCACTCCGCCTCGCCGACCGCGGCGACCTGCACGCTGACGGGGCAACAGGTGGCAGTGGAAGGGGTGGACTCGCTCTGGAGCTTTCCTCCCGTCGTCGTGACGCCGCATCCCGTCGTGCTCGATGAGGAACCGAACGCCACGGCAGGGGCGGCCCAGAAGGTCTCGCTCCCGCTCGTCATCGGGGGGCGGTTCGACCGGCCGCAGGACGCCGACTGGTTCGAGTTCCAGGTCCCCGAGACCGGCGGTTACCTGCTGAACGTCTACTGCGAGCGGATTGCCGGCCGGGCCGACCCGTACCTCGTCCTGACCGACGCGAAGGGGAACAGGCTCAATGAGCTCGACGACTTCGGCCACCGGATCAGCGGCTTCGACGGCCACCTCCGCGATCCGTCGCAGGAGGTGAACCTCAACAAGGAGACGACTTACCGCGTCCTCGTGCAGGATCGTTACCGCCGCGGCGGCGCCCGGTATCTGTACGTCCTCGAGATCACGAAGGCCGAAGCGGACTTCTACCCCGCGGTCATCCACCGCTCGAACCAGGACCCGGCGGGAACCACGGTGTTCAAGGGGACGGCGACCTACCTCGACGTCATCCTGCATCACCGCGGCAATGCCCGCAGCGACGTGACGATGACCGGCGAGGACCTTCCCCCCGGTCTCCACATCGCCCCGACGACGATCACGAACAACACCCGCGGCCACGTCGTCCTCTGGGCCGACGAGAACGCTCCCGACTGGACCGGCCCGATCCGCCTCGTGGCGACATCGACGACCGACGGCAAGACGATTCGCCGGGTGGTTCGTCCTTACAGCCGGGTCTGGAACAACAGCGGGACAAGTCTCGTTCACCGCTCACAGATGGTGGCGATCCGCGAGCCGGGCCCGTTCGCCCTTGCGATCGAGCCGGCCGAGATCGAGGTCAAGGCGGGAGACAAGGTCGACCTGACGCTCCAGCTCACCCGCCGCTGGCCCGACTTCCACGGCAAGGTGTCGATCCAGCCGCTTGAATGGCCAGGCCAGTTCCGTCTCGGTAACTTCGACATCCCGACCGACGCGACGTCGGCCGCGCTCAAAGTCGAAATCCAGAAGGGAACCCGTCCCGGGCGGTACACGCTGACGGTCCTCGGTCAGGCCCAGGTGCCGTTCGACAAGGACCCGATGAAAATGCCGAAACCCGAAACCCTGGTCGCGACGCCGAGCCGCCCGGTGACGTTCGTCGTCCGCGAGAAGTAACGCGCATGTCCCTCTTCGTTCGATCCAGCATCCTGCTCCTGGCGCTCGTAGGCATGGCCCACGCCGGGGAGTTCGAGGATATCCGGTTTACCGCCCGCCATGACGGCTCGGAGCAACGGTACGTTGTTCTGCGGCCCGAAGGGTTTCGGGCGGACGAGCCGCATGATCTCCTCATCGCACTTCACGGCCACGGGGCGGACCGCTGGCAGTTCCCGCGCGACGCCCGGGACGAGTGCCGCGGGGCTCGGGACGCGGCGGCGAAGTACGGCATGATCTTCGTCTCTCCCGACTACCGGGCCCGGACCTCCTGGATGGGGCCGCTTGCGGAGTCCGACGTGCTGCAGATTCTCGACGACCTGCGGCAGACCTACCGGGTGGGAAAGAGCGTCATCAGCGGCGGCTCGATGGGCGGGACCTCCGCTCTGACCTTCGCGGCACTCCATCCGGACCGGGTCGATGGAGTCGTGGCGCTGAACGGTCTGGCGAACCACCTGGAGTACGAG
>JAEYWB010000388.1 GCA_023429275.1 Planctomycetota bacterium | reverse complement strand
GGGAACAATCGACCGCCATCACTGGCACGGCGAACTCCCCCATGGGACAGCCGTTCGTAGCTCGCTCATCTTGCGGAGCAAGATGGCTACTCTTCGGCCTGAATCCAGTGCCATTCGCTTACGCTCGCGAGATTCGTGGCATAATATCCGGCAAGGTCGGCGTCGCTGGCCAATCCCCTGCACACGGACTCATGAGCGAACCACGCAAGCCGGGCCGCGTTCTTATCGCGGACGACAACCAGCAGAACCGCGAGCTTCTGGAAGCCTACCTGGCTCCGGAGGGTCACGACATCCTGATGGCGGTCGACGGCCGCCAGACGCTGGACGTTGCGCGCTCCGGCCAGCCAGACCTGATCCTGCTCGACATCATGATGCCGAAACTGAGCGGGTATGAAGTCTGCCAGCAGCTCCGCCAGGACGATACGACCCGCGACATCCCCGTCCTGATGGTCACCGCTCTTCGGGAAACCGGGGACATTGAAAAGGCGGTCGCCGCCGGAGCGGACGACTTTCTGACGAAACCGGTTCACCGGATCGAGCTTCTGACGCGAGTTCGCTCGCTCATCCGCGTCCGGCACCTCAAGACCGAGCGGGACCGCCTCCTCGCCTATCTGAACGAAGTGGACACCGCCTTCGCCCGCGACCGAAGCGAGCTGAAGTAGAAACAGACCGGCACAGCGAGCGTTTGGCTTCTGCGGGACGGTCACTTTACGAAGTGGCCAGCACGATCAGGACTGCGACGAGCGCTGCGGGGGCCATCCTGAGGCGCTCCGTGAGCATCGAAGGTACGGGGTCGGCCTCCTCTTCCGGTCGGGGCGTCTCGCCCTCCGGAATCGCGGCGGTCCCCCGGCGAGCGAGCGAAATCCAGACCGCGCGGCAGGTGTTCCAGGCCCCGGCCTTCCATGTCAGGATCGCAAAGACCTGGAGCACGGCGACCGTGCACGTCCACAGAAGGGCCTCGAGCCCCCGCTCTACCCCCAGCAGGGCTCCGAGCATAGCCATCAGTTTGACATCACCGCCGCCGACGTGCGGAAAGAGAGCCAGGGCGACGACCATCAGCCCCCCAGCCGCGAGCCAGCCTCCGAGCGAATCCGCCGCTCCGGCCGGCCCCTCGAGCCAGGTGCGGCCGGCGACGCCGAGAATCATCCCCGGGAGAGTGAGGACGTTGTAGATCTTCCCCGACCGCCAGTCGGTCCAGGCGGCTACGGCGGTCATAAGGATGATTGCGAGCGACCAGATCGTCGTCAGCGTGTCGACAGCGGGAGGAGAGGACGGAGGGACCATCGGCGGATCGCAGTCTCGTTCCGGTCGGCTTCTGCGGTCCGGTCAGGCAGCAACGACAACTCCCGCAAGCGAGAGGCGTTCGATGTGCCGAAGCGCCTCCCCCGGAACTGTCGAGGAATCCAGCGATTCAGCGAGAGGGGGTGAAGTTGCCCGACTGCGTCTGGTCGGACTGGACCTCGAGGTCGTTCATTCCGTCCTCGAAGTACGTGCGGATCTTGGGCCAGCCGAACTTGAGAATCACGATCAGCACCGGAATCGCGATCGCTCCGATGATCAGGATCGTCTCGAGGCTTTGCGCCCCCTCTTCATCGCGACGGACCTTCTTCGCCAGTCGCCGGATCCAGTTGCGGAGGGACACGTCCTTCTCCTTGCCGCGAGCGCGGCCTTGCGATGTCGTCTACAGAAACGGCCAGGAAATGAGGGTGCTGGTCATCTCATACACCCGCTGCGACATTTTTCGCGTCATCGGAAGAGCGATTCCGACGAGTGGAAGAATGACGCCGAGAACCAGTACGAACTCCAGCGAGCCCGCACCGCGCCGGTTGGAACGTTTTCGGCTGCGAAAGAGGGACCGCTTCATCCCGATCATCGTACCGCGAGATGTACGGCCGTTCCAGATGCATTCCGGCCAGACCATCCCGAACCGGTCTGCAAATTGTCCGGCCTGCGGGGGCGCTTCCGGCGTCTCACTGCTCGACAGCGATTTCGTTGACGACTTTCCGGACGCCCGGCTCCAGCCGGACCATCGCCGCTGCCAGAGACCTGGCGTCCTCGCTCGCGACGGAGCCTCGAAGAGTCACGATCCCTTCGTCGGTCATCTCCAGCTGAACGTTACGCAGCGTCCCCGCTGTGAGAGTCTCCGTCGACAGCCGCTGCTGCAACGAGGTCGTGATTGCGGTCGGGGGGACCGGATTCGTCGGAAACGCGACTTTCAGCTGCGGGCGGACCCGGCGCTGCGACTGGTTCGAGTTGTTGGCGTTCCCGTTGTTCGCGTTGTTGTTCCCGGTCCCGTTCCGACCGCGGTTTCCTGCCCCCAGCTGCCCGAGGCCGCGAGTCCCGAGATTCGTCTGCTGTCCCGCCAGCCCCTGTCCGACGAACCGACCGCTGTTGTCGCTCCGGCCGATGAACGACCCCTGTCCGATCTGATTGCCGACCGAACCAAATTCATTGAACTGGGGCTCCTGGACGCCTCCTCTGGCTGCGCCCGTTTGACGGCCTGTGCCGGACGTTCCCGTCCTCGATCCACCGCCGCTGCCGCCGAACATGGAGCCGGATGTTCCCGTCGTTCCCATGCCGCCGGTGCTCGAGCGTCCGGTCGACCCGCCCGACATTCCCCCCGTGGAGGAACGGCCCCCGCCCCCTCCGCCGAAAAGAGAGCTTTGCTGGCCAAAGCAGGTTGCCGGGGCTGCGAGGGCGATCGCGAGGGAAAGAGCCGAGGCGGTCGTGAGGCGAGACATGATTTCCCCCGAGGCGGGCACCAATCCGGCTTCAATCAACTCATCAGATTACGCGAGGAACGGCAGCAAACCGCGGAATTCAGACGACATTAAGGAATGGAGTCGATCTGCTTTGCAAGTGTCATTCCCAACCATCGGACGAAACCTTCGTCCAATTGAATCCGCGTTCTCAAACCGTTCTCCGTCGGGCGAACCGTCAGGCGGGCGGCGTCACTTTCGGGCGTGAACGAATCTT
>JAEYWB010000354.1 GCA_023429275.1 Planctomycetota bacterium | reverse complement strand
GGCGAGCGTCCCGGCGAGGCGGGGGTTGCCGTCGAAGACGACGATCCGGTCGCAAGGGGTCCGGCCGACGAGTTGCACGGGCTCGTAACCGCGCGAAGTCGACTCAACAGGGGAGTTGGCCGGTGCGGCCGACGTCAGACCACCGAGATCAAGCTGGACCACGCTGTTCGAACCGCAGCCGGTGTCGCAGGAATCGTGGTCGTGATCATGGTCATGGTCGTGACCACGGGCTGGACCGCCGTGGGCGAGAACGGCGGTCTCGACAACGCCGGGCATCGGGTACTGCAGGTTGGCGTCGTCAGCAGTCTGGCCGGTCGTCGTCCCCTTGGCCTTGCTCGCCCGCTTGCTCGGGCCTTCCACGAGGACTTCCACGTTCCGGCCGATGAACTCGGCATTGTCTTCTTCGCTGATCAGGTTCTGCAGATCGAGCATCTCGTTGTTGCGACGGCGCTTCACCTCTTCCGGGATGTCATCGGCCCACAGCTCGTCCGCCTTCGTTCCCGGGCGGGCGCTGTACTTGAAGATGAAGCTGTTCTTGAACCGGAACTCCCGGATCGCGTCCATCGACTTCTGGAAGGACTCTTCACTCTCGCCACAGAAGCCGACGATGAAGTCGCTCGAGACCGCCGCCCCCGGCAGCGTCGCCCGGATCCGGTGCATCATGTCCCGGTAGTCGGCGACGGTGTATCCCCGCTTCATCCGCTTCAGAACCTCGTCACAACCCGACTGCAACGGGACGTGCAGGTATCGCGACACCTTCGGCAGGTCGCGGATCGCCTGCAGGAGGTCGTCCGTCATGTCCTTCGGGAAGTTCGTGACGAACTTGATCCGCTGGAGGCCGGGCGTGTCGTGCATCGCCGCGAGAAGATCGCTCATCCGCCAGGTGCGGTCGTTCTCCTTGAACTTGTAGCTGTTGACCGTCTGCCCCAGGAGGGTGACCTCCCGGACCCCCTGCTCCGCCAGCGAGCGAACCTCGCGAAGGATGTCGGCCGGCGCGCGGGACTGCTCGGGTCCGCGGGTCATCGGAACGACGCAGTACGTGCAGAACTTGTCGCAGCCGAACATGATCCGGACATAGGCCTGCCAGGGGCTTGGCCGCATCTCCGGATCGCGCAGCGGGTCGTAGCTCTCGAACGACTGGGCGACGTCGTTCCGCGAGCCTTCCTTCCGGTCGAGACTGACGGCGAGGGCCGGCTTGCGGTCGCGGCGGGCTTCGTCAACGAGGCGCGGGATCTCGGCAAGCTGGCCGGTCCCGACAATGAGGTCGACGTGCGGGGCCCGCTCGAAGATTTTCTCCTGGTCCTTCTGGGCCATACAGCCGATGACGCCGATCACCTGGTTCGGCCGGCTCTTGCGGGCGACGCGAAGCCGTCCGAGCTGCGAGTAGATCTTCTGCTCGGCATGCTCGCGGACCGAGCAGGTGTTGAAGAGGACGGTGTCGGCGTCCTTCATGTCATCCGTGAGGGAATACCCCTGCTGGCGCAATGCGGCGACGACGAGCTCGCTGTCGAGCACGTTCATCTGGCAACCGACTGTTTCGATGTAGAGCTTGCCGTTGTGAGGCATGGGATCCGTCGCAAAAACCCTGAGAACCGCGAGGGCCTATCGTAGGCCATCGGGGCCTCATCACAAAGAGGCGATGCCGCTCACGGCGTCTGCGGGCCTCATTTCCTCCTCTCAGGCCCGGCAACGGCGTCCCTCCCCGCACGGGAACTCCCAGGTGTTCTCCGATGGCCTCCGGCGAGCGCTTGACCCATGTCGCAAGGCTTCCCTAGACTTGGACGTCCGAACGTCGAAGTGCGTTCCTGTCATTGGACTTCAGTGCAGCACGCCGCTGCGGAAAGCCGGGCTGGAGAGGTGGCGTTCGGGTAGCCCGGGGCGGCGTTGGCCTCTCCCGACAAGACGCCGGCTTTCGGATGAGCCGGCCAGGGTGGGCGGCGGAGTGACCGGACCTTGAGAGCGATCATCAGCGATATCCACGGCAACCTCGAAGCACTCGAGGCCGTGCTGGCCGACATCAGCGAACAGGGCATCAAAGAGGTCTTCTGCCTCGGGGACATCATCGGGTACGGCCCCAATCCCCGGGAATGCATCGACCGCGTCATGTCGACCTGCGCGGTGACGATCCTCGGCAACCACGACAATGCCGCCCTGTTCGACCCCGAGGGGTTCAATCCCCAGGCCGAACGGGCCATCCTCTGGACCCGCAAGCAGCTCGAGTCGGACGACAACGGCAAGAACGACAAACGATGGGAGTTCCTCGGCGAACTTCCCCGCATGCGACGGGAAGCGAATTTCCTCTTCGTCCATGGCTCGGCCCGTAACCCGCTCAACGAATACGTCTTCCCCGAAGACATCTACAACCAGCGGAAGATGGAGCGGATCTTCGGCCTCGTGGAAAACTACTGCTTCCAGGGGCACACCCATATTCCCGGGGTGTTCATGGAGGAGTACTCGTTCCACCCCCCGGACGAGATCAACCACGAATTGAAGCTTGCCGATCGGAAAGTGCTTGTGAATGTCGGTTCGGTCGGCCAGCCCCGCGACGGGGACAACCGGGCGGCGTACATCGTCCTCGACCCGGCCGAGAAGGTCGTTAAGTTCAAGCGGGTCGTCTACGACTTCGAAAAGACGATCGCCAAGATCTACGCGATCCCCGAGCTCGACAATTTCCTCGGCGACCGCCTCCGCGACGGCCGCTGACCAGGGCGTCCGCCCTGGACCCGGTGGCCGTAGGAGCGACGGGTTGCGCAAAGAGTGCCTGCCCGGCATGAACGGGTCTCTACGTCGACTTTTCTGCGGTGGGGTGACGGGACACCCGGGTTTGAGAAATCGCGCCGAACGGTCAAAAGTCGTTCGCGTGAAAGCGCTTTTGCGGGATCGTCCTGATAAGATTTTTCGCTCGTTTTCCTGATCCGGCGGTGAATTCCGTCCGTTCAGACCTGATCTCGCCCGAGTCGCACCCCCCGTGCGCACCGGCGGAGCTTTCGATTCGATCGCGGCATTGCGGCAAGTCCGCGCCGCCCTCGCAACGAGTCTCTCCGCCGAAGCTGAAAGCCGATTCATGACCGACCGACCGCAGCAACGGAATCCGCTTCGGGGGATCCTCGTTCCGATGATCTTCTTCGTGCTGTGGATGTGGCTCGCTCCACGGATCTTCCCCGGGCTGCAGCAGAAGCCTGCCGCACCCGCGGTCGACCCGAAGGCGGCCCTCGAGGAGCAGCCGCTCAAGCCGGTTCCCGAGGAAGAGCTGGCCAAGCTCGACATCCAGACATTCCCCCGGAAGACCTGGACGCTCGGATCGCTCGATCCGGCGTCGGGAGTGTACGAGCAGATCAACCTGACAAGCCGCGGCGCCTCGATCGAGAGCGCCGAACTCAATGACCCCGCCTTCACCACGCTCGACCGCAAGCAGCCGCTCAAGGTCGTCGGCAACAACCTCGCCGGCCCTGACGACGCCGCGCCCCGCACCTTCCAGGTGAACGTCGGAGATATCGATGCCTTCCTCGCCAAGGACAAGCTGACTCTTCGCGATGTCGACTGGGAGCTCGTCGAGGCGGAGAGCAACAACGAGGAAGCGGTCTTCCGCTATCCCTCGCCCGACGGCTCGCTCGTCGTCCGCAAGAAGTTCCGCATCAACAAGGGGGATCCGAAGCAGCGGGAGCACGATTCCACCGGCTACCTGCTCGACGTGAGCCTTTCGTTCGAGAACCTCACGGACAAGGAGCGGACAGTCCGCTATGACCTGCAGGGCCCGGCGGGCCTCCCCATGGAGAACATGGACAACACCCGGATCTACACCGAGGTGAAGATCGGGACGCTGCCGAATCCCGTCCTTCCGGACAAGGTCTCGCCGATCGCGA
>JAEYWB010000343.1 GCA_023429275.1 Planctomycetota bacterium | reverse complement strand
CCGGATGTCCGGGACGAGCTTTTCGATGTCCTTGTGCTGGGTGTCGATGTAGGTCCCCTGGTAGACCCCGGGGAGGAACGAGGACCGCCAGTTGGCCGACTCAGTGATCGGCATTCCGCCGGGGCACATCGCGATGAAGCCCGGCAGGTTCTGATTCTCCGTGCCGAGGCCGTATGTGACCCAGCTTCCGAGGCTCGGGCGCGACAGCCGCGGGTCGCCGCTGTTCATGAGCATCAGCGACGGCTCATGGTTCGGGACGTCGGCATGCATCGAGCGGATGACCGCAATGTCGTCGATCGACTCCGCCGTGTGGGCAAACAGCTCCGAAACCTCGATCCCGCTCTCGCCGTACTTCTGGAACTTGAACGGGCTCGGGAGCGCCGCCCCGGTCTTCCGCTCGGTCCGGAGGTTCTCGACCGGCAGCGACTTGCCGGCGTACTTGTCGAGAGCGGGCTTGGGGTCGAAAGTGTCGACGTGCGACGGTCCGCCATTGCAGAAGATGTGAATGACATGCTTCGCCTTCGCGGGGAAGTGCGGAGCACGGGGAAGCATCGGGTTCGCGGAGTTGGCCGGTCCCGTCGCGGCGGCCGAAGCGACCCCGCCATCGCGGAGCAGCTGGTCGAACAGGAGGGTCGAAAGGCCGAGAGAGGCCATTCCCATCCCGGATCGCTGGAGGAGTTCACGTCGGTTCATGGCAGGCAGGTGGGCGCGAGGGCTGAAGCCGTGGGATCGGCGACAAGGTGGGAACTGGTCCGAGGGACCGGCTGACGGCCACCGGAGTCATCGGCAGCCGCCGCACTCATTATAAGCGGAAGCGGGTCAGTTGGCAGAACCAACCCGCAGGACTGCGGTACTCCGTGCCGTAAACGGGTTTGCGGCGCTTCAAGAAATGGCCTCGTTTCGAACAGGACCGCTCGCTTCTCCCGCGATGTCCAGATGGATAGGTTGCCGCCAGTCTCTGGCCGTTTCCTGAGTGGGCAGAGAGTCGCCGAGATCCGAGCCTCCGAATGACTGACGACATCGCCCCCTTGTTACCGCAATCTTCGTTACCGCAATCTTCCGCCTCGTCCTCGAACCATCCGCCGCTGCGGGCCATCCGTCCGCGGCGGTGGAGCATGACCTGGTGGGGACGATGGTTTTGCGGCGGGCTCGCTTCCGGAATGCTGATGTTTCAGATCGGCTTCCTGTTCCACAAGTTGATCTCGGCCATCGCCCCAGGCGTCTCCGCCGCGTACACGAACGGCAGCCTGTTCCGCCCGTGGAGCGGATGGACCTCGACCTACATGGCCCTTCACCCGTTCGGATTCGGGTTCGTTTTTGCCGGGGTGTTTCTTCTCCTGCGGGCCAAGTCGGCGTTTCCCGGCGGACCGAGAGGGGGCTTTCTCTACGGGTGCGGCCTTTTCGTCGTCGGGGCTCTGCCGGTGTACCTGCTCGCCTTCGCTTCTTTCCAGATGCCGGGGCCGGTCCTGATCGCCTGGCTGCTCCAGAGCCTCGCGCAGTATGCCGTCGGCGGTGCCTTTCTCGGGTCGGTCGTCGATGGCATCGAGGTGGCCGTCACCTCGATCCTCCCGGCCCCCCCCGAACGGGTCTGGAGCGAACTCCGGAAGACCGAGTCGTTCCTCTTCGTCACGAAGGGAATGATGTCCTTCGCGGAGACCGAGGCGTGGCCCGCCCTCCTGATGGAGCAGGGAAAAGTCATGCCGATTCGCCTGAAACTCTGGGGAGTGGGACCGTACCTCGGACATGTCATCCGCTTCGTCGAGGTCGATGCCGACCGCCGTATCGTCCAGACGGAAGAACAGGGAGGACTCGTGCGGGTCTGGGATCACCGCATGACGATGGAGCCGCACGACGGAGGCACAACGCGGTATACGGATCGTGTGCAGCTCCAGGCAGGCGTGCTCACACCGTTCGTCCGTCCCTTCGCCATGGCCTTCTACCGGCACCGCCAGCGTCGCTGGCGGGAGTGGCTGACTCATCGTGATCAGTCGTTCTCGTGATTCGTCTTCAGACCGCGGCTTCGCGAGAAGTGCCGGCAGAAGCCGAAGATCCGCTGAACAGCTGCGCGAACCATCGATTCATCAGCAGGCACGACGGCAGCGCGAGGGTCACGACATCGATCAGGATGCCGTCCCCCCCCACGACTGAAAGCCCGCACGCTCACTTGCGGTGAGCCACCTGACCTGACCGAAGGGACAGATTCGCCATGTGGGCGGCGGAGGCCGCGCTGACTCCCGCCTCGGCGGGGCAGTTCGGCGTCTTGCGCGAGCGACAGCATTCCACCCAGTTCGTCAGGTGCAGGAGTTCACCGTTCGGCTGATCGTAGAAGTCTGCCCCGCGGGGCCCCGGGCTGATGACCTGCTCCTTCGCTTCCAGCTTGCTCCGCCGCTCGGGGATCAGTTCATAACGGCCGCGGTCGATATAAAGCGTCCCCTCGCTCCCCATGAACTCGACCATCGCCGCGTTGCGGGCGTTGAAGAACGTCCCCTCGAAGTAAGCCTGTAGCCGGGTCTCCGGGTACTGCAGCAGCGTCTGCACCGTGTCCGGGGTCTCCCAGACTCCTTCGGCGTAGAAGTGATCGCCGATGCTCGCGGCGGTCTGCGGCGTCTTGAGATCCAGGAACCACTGGACGACGTCGATCCAGTGGACCATCAGGTCCGTGAAGA
>JAEYWB010000303.1 GCA_023429275.1 Planctomycetota bacterium | reverse complement strand
CGGGTTCCTCGTTTGACCGGTCCTGCACGACAGCGTATCCGACGCCGGGGCGGAAGTCCGCCAGGTCGAATCTCCGGCAGATTCCCGATGCGACCCTCCCAAGACGTCATCTCGTTCCTCGAACGCTTCGCCCCGCTGCCCCTGGCGGAAGGATGGGACAACGTCGGCCTGCTGCTCGGCGACCGCTCGCGAGAGGTCTCGCGGCTCATGACCTGCCTCACGCTGACCGAGGACGTCGCCGCCGAAGCGGTCTCGGAACAGGTGGAGATGGTCGTCTGTCATCACCCGATCCTGTTTCGGGGGGTCAAGAGACTGACCTCCGAGAGTGCGGAGGGACGCCTCGTGCTGCAGCTCGCCAGGGCCGGCGTTCTGGTCTACAGCCCGCACACCGCCTTCGACAGCGCGAGGGACGGCGTCAATGCGCAGATCGCCTCTTCGCTCAACCTACGCGATGTGAAGCCGCTCCGGCCGGCCACTCTGGAGCCGGACGGAAGCGTCGGCGGCGGGCGATATGGAACCCTGGAGGAGCCCGTTCCTCTCGGCAGGCTGGTCGCGACAGCCCAGGGCCTGCTCCGCGCTCCCGGCGCCCAGGTGGCGGGAGACCTCGATCGTCCGGTGAGTCGCGTGGCGATTGCCTGCGGCAGCGCCGCGGAGTTCCTCCCGGATGCCGTTCGTGCCGGATGCGACGTCCTGCTGACTGGCGAAGGGCGGTTTCACACCTGCCTGGAAGCCCGCGACGGCTCGTGCGCCCTCGTCTTCCTCGGCCACTATCCCACCGAGCGACCCGCCGTCGAGCAACTCGCCCGCATCCTTGGTGAGACGTTTCCCGACCTCACCTGCTGGGCCAGCCGCGTCGAGCGGGATCCGGTGTTGTGGGTGGGCAGTTGGTAGTGGGTAGTGGGTAGCCAGAGCAGTCCATTTCGAGCGTTTTGTCTGACTACCCACTATCCACTGCCAACTACCCACGAAATCTTCCCAACACCGCGGCCACTAGTCAGACTGCAGGCGAACGATCGCTCCACACTCCTGAACCGACTTCATGGCTCACGCCTACACTCCCGGACTGCAGGTCGCCGAGCGGATGATCTTCCGGACGAGGCGATCGCTGCCGATCGCCGGCGACGTTCTGGTGAAGGAGGGACAGAGCGTCGCCGCCCGGGACGTGGTCGCCCAGACGACGCTTCCCGGGGAGATCCATGTCGTCAATGTGGCCCACCAGCTCTCCGTCGCCGCGACCGAAGTTCCGAAGCTGATGCTCAAGCGGGTCGGCGAGGCGGTCGCTGAAGGGGAGTCGCTCGCCATTTCTGGCGGGATGTTCGGCTGGTTTCCCTCCGAGGCGGTCACCCGCGTCGCCGGAACGGTCGAGTCGATTTCGAATGTCACCGGGCAGGTGATCCTGCGGGGAGAGCCGATTCCAGTCCAGGTGCGGGCGTACGCGGCCGGACGGGTCGTCGAAGTCCTTCCGGAAGAAGGGGTCGTCATCGAGTCTCCCGTGACCTATGTCCAGGGAATCTTCGGGATCGGCGGTGAGACGTACGGTCCTCTGCGAGTCCTCTCGCACAAGCCGGGAGAAGACCTCCGTCCCGAGGATATCCGCGACGACCTCCGCGGAGCGATCGTCGTCGTCAGCGGCCGGATTCACGGCGAGGCGGTTCACCGGGCGATCGCGGCCGGCGTTTCGGCCATCGTCGGTGGGGGGATTGACGACCACGACCTTCGGACGATCCTCGGTTACGACCTCGGCGTCGCCATCACCGGGACCGAGCGGATCGGGCTGACGCTCATCGTCACAGAAGGGTTCGGCGACATCGCCATGGCGGACCGGACCCTCGAACTGCTCCGGTCCCGCGACGGCGCGGAGGCCGCAGTGAACGGGGCCACGCAGATCCGCGCGGGGGTCCTCCGCCCCGAGATCGTCATCCCCTGGACCGGCGCAACCGTCGAGGCCGAGGTCGGATCTCAATTCGGCGGCGGCGTCCTGGCGGTTGGCTCGCCGGTCCGGATCATCCGCGACCCGGACTTTGGAGTCCTCGGCTCCGTGACCGGTCTCCCTCACGAGCCGCAGGTGCTGCCGACCGGATCAAAGGCCCGGGTCCTGCACGTCCGCAGTCGCGACGGCCGCAACCTCGTCGTTCCGCGTGCGAACGTCGAAATTGTGAGTGGGTAGTTATCAGTTTTTAGTTATCAGTTACCAGTTGTCGGTCAGGAGGCGCTGCGGATGAGGGAACGAGTTTCTCGACGAGTCGACCTTCGTCGGATGGCGAAGTCGTTCCTGACGACCGCCTGGGTGCTGGGGCTGGGATGGATGGCGGCGGGAGAGTCTGTGGCGGCTCCGCCCCCTCCTCCCGCTTCGATCACCGTGGTCGACCGGCCCTGGGACGGCGGGACCGGTCTCACGATCCGGTTCCCCCTCTCGTCCGGAGATACGAAGCCCGCGGCCCCGGAGGAAGACGCTGCGCCGGAGGGATCGGACGAGAAGCCGGTCTCCTATCAGATTCAGATCGCCGGGGAGTACCACGGCCTCTACACCGACCTCATTCAGGTGGTCCCGACCGAGGATGACCGGCTGCGGGGCGAGATTGTGGCTCAGGCCTCCGAGCTCAAGACGGGGAGCCCCTACTGGTTCCGCGTGATGACCGTGCAGGACGGCGTTCGCTCGGCGTTCGTCGAGACCGGCCCGGAAGGGGTCCGGCCGATACGACAGTGGTTCGACGGCCGCCGCTCCTGGCTGCTGCTGATCGGCTCGCTGATCTGCTCGGCCGTGATCGTCTACATCATTCTCGCCCGCCGCGGGAAGCGGTACACGATTCGAAAGATCGCCGGGCTCGACGCGATGGAAGACGCCGTCGGCCGGGCCACCGAGATGGGACGCGCCTGCCTGTTCGTCCCCGGGGTCAACGACATCAACGAGATCCAGACCGTCGCCGGACTGACAATCCTCTCCCGGATCGGCGAGAAAGCGGCCGACTACGACTGCGAGCTCGACGTTCCGACGAGCCGGTCGCTGGTGATGACCGCCGCCCAGGAGACGCTGGCTGCGGCGTACTTCAAGGCGGGACGGCCCGACGCCTATCGCGAGGATGCCGCGTACTACGTCACCGACGAACAGTTCGGCTATGTCGCCCACCTCACGGGAAAGATGGTTCGTGAGAAGCCGGCCGCCTGCTTCTACATGGGCTCGTTCTTCGCCGAGTCGCTGATTCTCGCAGAGACCGGGAACGCGATCGGGGCGATCCAGATCGCAGGGACCGCCCAGCCCGCCCAGCTGCCGTTCTTCGTCGCCGCGTGCGACTACACGCTGATCGGCGAAGAGTTCTTCGCCGCCTCTGCCTATCTGTCGAACGACCCCGACCAGCTCGGGACACTGAAAGGGCAGGACTTCGGGAAGTACGTCGTGGCGATCATCATGGTTGTCGGCATCGGCATGAGCCTGGCCGCGGGGCTGACAGGGGCCATCCCACTGCGGCAGGCGACCGACTACCTGCGGAATACCGTTCTCGGCGAGTGATCCCGATTTCAGTCGTTCGCGGACGGCGCGCCACTCAGCTCTTCCGGCCCAAAGGTCATTCGAAAGCTCGGCTGCCCGGGATCCCGCCCGGGGCGGGTGTGAAAAGTTGATCGTCCCCCCCACACCCCGTGCCTCGAGGGGCGATCCCCCGTACAATCTCCTGTGTCCCCTTTCGGCACATGGACGCCCCGTCGCGACGAAGACATGGTTGAACTCACCCTTCCGCAACATCAGGACCACCCCCGCCGCTTCGAGGAGAACCGGTTCTGCTACCC
>JAEYWB010000177.1 GCA_023429275.1 Planctomycetota bacterium | reverse complement strand
CTGCTGAAACGTGGCGAGACTCTGGATCGGTGGGGCGACGCTCGTCAGCCACTTGTCGACCGCCTTCGCTTCTGCGAGCAGGGGTTTCCCCTTGTCGAGGGTCGTGGCCAGCGTCGAGACGTTTTCTGTGAGAAACTCGATTTCCGCGTCTCGGGCCCAGACGGCCCGCCACCACATGGCGAGCAGGAAGATCAGCAGCAGCGACGCGGCCGTGCCGCCGTAGATCAGCTTCTGCCGCAGCGTGTCCGACTTCGGTGCCGGGCGGCGGGGGTTGACGAGATCGAGCCGCTGGACCAGCGGTGTTCCAAGCGACAGGGCCGCCCCGACGAGCGAAGCCGACGGGTGCCCGAGGAGCTGAGCCGCCTCGGCAATCATCCGGGTGCCGCGCAGGGTCGTGACCTGTCCCGGGAAGCGCTGCTCGAGAAGGGTCAGTACCGCTTCATCGGGCTCTCCATCGGGGACGTAGGTGACCTGTCCGATTTCGACTCCCGGATGGAGCTGGCCGAGCGACACGACCGACCGCATCAGCTCTGCCTGCAGCGGCTGGACGTGGGTGCTGCCGGTCCCTTCGAACAGCCGGGTGCCATGGGAGAAGACCACCGTACGGCTATCGACAAGCGACAGTTCGACGCGATTGCCGCGCTGAGAGATCAGCAACCGCGTCCGATCGTCGGCGACGGTCCGGGTCCGGTCGGCGAACTCCGCGAGGGCGATCGGGGAGACCAGGACTCCGGCCAGTTCCATCCCTTCGCTCTGAAGGGCCCGCTGCCACTCCAGGATCCTCCCGCGGTCGTGCGTGAAGGCGAGGACGCGGCGTCCCTGATAGGCGCCCGGAGGAAGGGGGACGTAGTCGAGCGAAAGGGTCTCGACCGGAGCCGCGGAGCGAACGGCCGCCTGGAACCGGACAAGTTCGGGCAGTTCGTCGTCGGGGACGTCCGGCAGGTCGAGCTGCCGCGTCACGATCGCCTCGCGCGGAATGAGAAGGACGACCTTGGTCGCCCCGACCCCTTCGTCCTTCCGGAGCTTGTGCAGAGAGCCGGCCGCCTGGGCGGGATCCTGGTCCCAGTTCCGGGGGGCGTCCGGCGCAGCGAGATGAACGGTCCGAATCAGCTCGGCCGTTCCGCGCGCGACGCGAACCTCGATTCCGGAAAGAGACTCCGCGCCGCATTCGACTACCAGGTAATCCGCCATCGCTTCAGACCGTCACTTCCAGGCACAAGAATCGACGTACTCTGCAGATCGTCGTCTCAAGTGTAGATCGACCTGCAACGTGAAACGAGAACGATTCGGCTGCAACGGCCCGTTCGGCCCGACGGCCGCTGAAGATCCGATGAAATGGGCGTCCGCTCTCAGTCAGACGCGGCGCTCTGTCGCGGGCAGTGAGGCCGGCAAGTCGACGAAAAAAGCCCTGGTCGACTGCGGTTGCAGGCTGACCAGGGCTCGTTGAACACTTTTGTCGCGGGGATGAGCCGCAGACTACTTCTTGTCCGTCCCGGCAGGCTTCTCCGCGTCGACCTTGGGAGCTTCCGGCTTCGCCTCTTCGGCCTTGGCAGGATCCGCCTTGGGCTCTTCCGTCTTCGGTGCGTCGGTCTTCCCGGCCTCTGCCTTGGGGGCATCCGCCTTGGGGGTCTCGTCCGTCTTCGCCGGCGCGGCCGGTTCCGTCTTCGGAAGGACCGGACCGCTTCCCTTCGGCTCGTCTTCCTTCAGCGGCGGGATGGTGACCTCCGGCTTGCTTCCGCCGAGGGTTGACCCGCCGTCGAGATCGGGCTTCTGCGCGCCGGTGTCGGAGGCTTCCAGTTTCGCGGTGCCCGAGGGGAGGTCGGCTCCCTGGCTCTTACCACCCTGCACCTTCCGCATGGCCATTCCGAGCCCGCCGGCCAGGAGCACCCAGACGATCGCGACGACGACGGTGATGCGGGTGAACGTGTCCCCCGCCTTCGTGCCGAACGCGCTCTGGCTGCCCATGCCGCCGAAGGCACCGGCCAGCCCGCCCCCGCGTCCCCGCTGCAGGAGGATGAGGACGATCATGAAGAACGACAGGAACATCAGCAGGAATGTTCCGAGCCAGACGAGGAATTCCACGGCGAGACCTTTGGGGAAGTTGTCAGTCTTCAGTTATCAGTTTTCAGTCAGAACACCTGCGGTCGTCCCGAGCCGTCTGACTGAACACTGACGACTGACGACTGATAACTCATGAACTACTTCGTGAGGGCCTGGGCGGCCTGGATGATCGGAAGGAACTGCTCGGGCTTGAGGCTCGCACCGCCGACGAGTGCTCCGTCGACGTTCGGCTGACCCATCAGCTCGGCAGCGTTCTCTCCCTTGACGCTTCCTCCGTAGAGGATGCGGGTTGCGTCCGCCACCGAGGCATTGTAGTGGGTCTCGAGCCAGTTGCGAAGATGGGCATGCGCCGATTCCGCCTGCTCCGGAGTGGCGGTCCGGCCGGTTCCGATCGCCCAGACCGGCTCGTAAGCGATGACGATCCGGGCCATCTGAGCCTCGGAAATCGCCGCGAGGCCCCCCTTCATCTGCTCGTCCAGGACCGACTCGGTGTTTCCCGAGTCCCGATCCGCCAGAAGTTCGCCGACGCACAGGATGACGTCGAGATCCTTCGCCAGGACCGCCTTGACCTTCTTGTTGATGACAGCGTCGGTCTCGCCGAGCACGTGCCGGCGCTCGCTGTGGCCGAGGATGACGCTCTTGACCCCGCAGTCCGCGAGCATGTCGACCGAAGTTTCCCCGGTGAAAGCCCCCGGCGCTTCAAAATAGGCGTTCTGGGCGCCCAGGGCGACTGCCGAGCCGGCGATCGCCTGCCTGACCGGGATCAGGTACGGGAACGGCGGGGCGACGAGGACGTCGATCCGCGTGTCTCCTCCGGGGCAGGAAGCGGCGAGCGCCTTGGCCAAGGCCAGGGCGGACTCCTGCTTGAGGTTCATCTTCCAGTTGCCGGCGACGAGATAGCGACGCATGGGGAGGAGGTGTTAGGTGCCAGGTGTTGGGGATCAGGTACCAGGGTCTGCCCATCAGCCGGAACGCGCTCGCGTCCGGTTCGAGCCACGGGCTGGCGCCCGGCGGCTGATGGCTTCAACTGGTGTGACGTGACTGGGAACGGACCACTCCAGGCTCATCCGGCCTGGGGGATCTTCATTCCCATGACTTCCGCGAGCTTCTTGATCTGGGCCACGACGTCGGCGTACTGGTTCGGCAGCAGGGCCTGCGGGCCGTCGCTCATGGCCTTCTCGGGGCAGCTGTGGACTTCGATATGGACGCCGTCCGCCCCGGCGGCGATCGAGGCGTAGGACATGCTCGGGATCAGGTCCGGCCGGCCGGTGGCGTGGCTCGGATCGACGATGACCGGCAGGTGCGAAAGCCCCCGGATGTTCGGAACCGCCGCCAGGTCGAGGAGATTGCGGGTCGACTTGTCGAAGCTGCGGATGCCGCGCTCGCACAGGATGACCTGCATGTTGCCGTTCGACAGGACGTACTCGGCCGACATCAGCAGGTCTTCGACGGTCGCGCTCATGCCGCGCTTGAGCAGCACGGGCCGCTTGGTCTGCCCGACCTCGGTCAGCAGGTTGAAGTTCTGCATGTTCCGGGCGCCGATCTGGAACATGTCGGCGTACTTGTTCACCAGCTCGACCTGCCGCGGGTCCATGACCTCGGTCACGACCGGCATCTTGAGCTCGTCGCCGACGGCGCGGAGTATCTTGAGACCCTCTTCCCCCATCCCCTGGAAGCTGTAGGGGCTCGTGCGGGGCTTGAAGGCTCCGCCGCGAAGGACGTTCGCTCCCGCCTTCTTCACGGCGGTCGCGATCTCGCGGAGGATTGCCTCCCCCTCGATCGCACACGGCCCGGCGATCAGCATCAGGTTCCCGCCGCCAACCTTGACCCCGTGGCCGAGATCGTAAACCGAGGGCTCCTGTTTGAACTCCTTGCTGGCGAGCTTGAACGGCTTGAGGACCGACATCACGTCCTCGATCCCCGGGATCGCCCGGAGGGGAGCGTTGCGGAGCAGGTCTTCGTCACCGAGAACGCCGATCAGCGTCCGCTTGACCCCACGGCTGATCTCATGGCGGAACCCCATGTCGCGAATCCGCTCGCAGATGTGCTCCAACTGCGTTTCCGAGCAGTCCGGCTTGAGAACAATGATCACGATATCCCTTTGACTGAAACGCAAAAGACGGACTGCGGAGGCAACAGGACGGAGACAAACGCAAAGAACACCAAGGGGCACATCCGGTGACTCGGTCGCGGCTCCCTGTCGGCAACAACCCGCTTCTGCGGGAACAGCCGTCCAGGAATCCTCTCCTAGTCCAGGGGGCGCATCTTGGTGTTCTTCGGCAGTGAGGGAAAGAGTCTTCGGCCGTCGTGACGGCACGACGAACCTGACACAGGCACTCTTTCCGCCCTTACTCCACCAGTTTTCCGCGGGGGAACGATCCAAGAACATTGATGCGAACCGCCTTTTTCTCGAGTTGCTCGAGCGTTCTGGCGATCCGCTGCTC
>JAEYWB010000162.1 GCA_023429275.1 Planctomycetota bacterium | reverse complement strand
CTTCGATACCTTCCGCGGATCCCTTCGGCCTGACCGGGAAATGAGGACCGGCAACCCGCTGCGGGCGATCGATCCGGATTCCGTGGAGAGCTTCTGCCCGTGCCACGAAGTTCATGATGATGCCGGTCTCATCACGATCGACTTGCATTTGATCGACGTCGTAACCCGCCTGAGCGAAGAGTTTACGGCAATCCTCCTCCGTTCGCTCATAGAAGTGCCAGTCGACGTGCCACTGGTATTCTGCAGCGTGATAGCGGAGAGCATCTTTGAACGCGACGTAAACGATCCCTCCTTCGCCGGCTGTCTGCCGCCAGCCGTCCAGAATCCGGACGAGATATCGGTCCGGAAGGTAATCGCACAGTCCCACGCTATAGATGATGTCGGGGGAGCCGAACTGACGCCGATTATTCTCCGGCGATGTCATTTTGAGCGCGTTGTAGCAGACGCAGCTCAGATCCATCTCACTCGATGTTTCGGCCACCTGGCTCTGCAGGTACTGCAGGGCCGCCTCATCCGTGTCGACGCAGGTCAACTGCACGCTTTCTGCCGCGCCGCCGAAGTCGCTCGTGTACTCCCTTCCGGGGCCGGACGCGACGTTAAGGATCGACGTTTTCGTGGTCCGCGCCAGGACTTCCCGCACAAGGAAGGTGCGGATGGCGGCCATTCTTGAGCAGACCGCCCGGGCCAGGTCCGTCTTCAGGAAATAGAGGTCGAGGTACCCGCCAAAACCGGTTGACTTCGTCTTCCCGTTGTAGATCGCGGTGAGCATCTCGAAGTCCCCGGGATACCCCCGCGGCTTCGCCTTCGCCCGCTGCATAAACCAGCTCTGATCAAAGTACGGCGCGATAATCTGCCGGAACTCGTCCTGAACGCTCTTTAAGAGGACCGGGTCATCGCCGATCGCCTTCTCGGCGGCGCGGCAATCAACCCGTGAGCGGTGGATAGCGTCCGTAAGTTCCCGGAGGAATTCATCCTCTTGAGGAGCCGCGGTAGCGGGTATCCGGGCCACCAGCGAGGCAAGACAGTCGGCAAACGCCTTCACGTCCCGCGCAAAGAAAACCTCGCGGTCAAATTTTTCCAGACGATTTTTCAACATATAAGGGACCTAGCCACACAAAAAGAAGGAATGTGTCAACCGATCCTTCGGTAGGGCCCTCAATCATTGTGATCCTCCTGAGGATTGTTAGTGCTGTCAAGCTGGTGCGGATCGTTCTCATCAATTCGTTAGTTATAGTTTTAGAGGTCTGGTGACAAAATCAGACGAACCCTCCCGGCCTAACATCCGGGAAGTCCCTGATGTTGGGCGGGTTTGGGCCGCAACCTTTGCCCCCGTGTGCTAGGTCTTTTGCTGGGAACGAGCGTCTCACGCGGCGCAGTCGCGCGCACGTTGCCAAATCGCACCATCGTGGGGGCAGGCGGATCGGCCTGTTGCCCCACGGCAACATGAGAACCGGGGACGGATGTCAACAGGCAAGCCCGAATCGCGCAGCGGCCTCACGGGATCGGCATCGCCGGTCGCCGGCCGTTTCGTGGTCGGTCGTCCTGTTGGAATTTCGCCACAGAGCCTGGCGTACCAGGGGGTGGACCTCACCACGGGACAGATCGTGTTTCTCCGATCTGTCGAAGCCCGCCGGCTCACCCCGGGAACGCTGGCACGCCTCGAGCAGGAAGCGGCGGTCCTCTCCCGTGTCGCCAGCCCATACCTCGTTCCGTTGCACTTCTTCGGATACGACCGGGACGCCCTCTGGCTCGCCTTCGACTACATCGACGAGCCGACGCTGCGGCAGCGTCTCCAGTCGAATCCGCTCACGCTCCTCGAGAGCCTGGCCGTCTTTCGCGGACTGATTCGGGGGCTCGGAGAGCTGCACGAACACGGTCTGCTGCACCGTACCGTCCGCCCCGACAACGTCTTTCTCGTCCGGTTTGGCGAGGGGGCTTCGATTCGGCTCGGGGGGTTCGACTCGCCTGACGCCTCCGACCTGCTGAGGGCAGACCAGGGAGCCGGCCCGCGCCTGCTCGAAGTCGCCAGCTATCTCTCGCCGGAGCAGACCGGAGTCGTTGAGGAGCCGATCAGCGAGGCGTCGAACATCTATTCGGCCGGCTGCATCCTGTTCGAATGTCTCGCCGGACGTCCCCCCTTCTTCGCATCGAGCCTGACCGACCTGTTGCACCAGCAGGCGACTCGTCCCGCTCCCCGGATTCGCGAGCTGGCGGCAGGCAAACGGGGGGCAGGGATCGCGACCCCGCGCATCGTCGATGAGATTCTCCAGCGGTGCCTCGCGCGCGACGCCCGGATGCGCTATCAGTCCATGGAGGCTCTCGCCGAAGACGTTGACGCCGTCTGCGCGGCGCTCGCTTCCGGAGAGATGGATCCGGACATCCCGATCGGCCGCCGGGACGTCCGCCGGGTCCTGCTCGAGCCGGCGCTCGTCGCCCGGGGGGGAGAACTGGCGAAGCTCTCCCCCGCCCTGCGACTGGCGGCGGAGGGGACTGCGGACGTGGCGTTCGTCGAGGGTCCTTCCGGATTCGGAAAGTCGAGGCTGCTCAGCGAGTTTGCCGCCCAGGCGGTCCAGGCAGGGGGAGTCGTCTTCCGCGGCCGGGCGACGACAGAAGGGAGCCACGAGCCGCTCGAGGTCCTCGAAGGCGTGGCCGCCGGATTCGTCTCGATGACCGAATCCCGCAGCGACTGGGGGCAGCAGGCCCTCGCG
>JAEYWB010000276.1 GCA_023429275.1 Planctomycetota bacterium | reverse complement strand
CTCATCTCCTTGAGGGACTGACCCTCGAAGTAGAATGCGACCAGCGTCTCGCGGTCGAGCTTCCGCAGCCGCGAGAGTCCCTTCGAGACCTCCCGCGCCTGTTCCTGCCGGACCAGGCCGTCGATCGGCACGCTCGGCTTCATCTTGTACGAGTCGAACGTCTCGGGAGACTGGATCGACTCATGTGGACGCCGCACGGCGCGGTTGATCGACAGCCGGACCGCGATCCGCTTGAGCCAGCCGACGAACCGCTCGGGCTCGCGGAGCTGGTCGAGCTTGCGGAACATCCGCACGAAGACGTCCTGCGTCACTTCCGACGCTTCGGCCGTGTTGCGCAGCCGCCGCATGCAGATCGCGAAGACGGTCCCTTCAAACTGCTCCACGAGCTGGTTGAAGGCCGACCGGCTTCCCGCCTGGGCCTGACGAACGAGGAAAAGGAGTTCGATATCGCTCATGATCACCTCTCCATCCTGAGAGGGGGCGGCCAGATGGCCGAAGTCGCAGTCGGGGTTCATGTTTCCGCTGCGACCGGAAGAGCAGCCTCGACGCGCGGACACGACAGGTCCGCAGGACGTACGAAGCCGCCGAAAAGCCCTGTCGCTTCCAGGCAGACACTGCCTGAAGCGGATGGCGGGCCCGGCTGATCTCACTCCAATCCGGATCCGCGCACGGATCCGGAGGGACTGGCAGGAGAGATCAGACGCCGATCGATCCGTTTCAACGAAACGACGGATCGGAACGCCATCAAGGGGCTGACAGGAACGGTCGAGGGCCGGCTTGCCAGGCACGGCGCAACGACGGCACATCGGCAACACTGATCGCAGGCGATCAGCACCGGTCTGTGGGGACTATGCCGGAGAGGCTGGCCTCAGCACCGGGTGGTGCCAGAGAGCCGCGTCCGTCAGAGAGTCACCGCACGGCACGGTTGCCGGTCGGCTAATGAAGCCGCCGTCACAACCAGTGCGGCCCAGACCGGGGCCGGTAGTTCGCCTTCGACCGGTGGCATCGCGACGACTCGCGATACCGATACTGGCGAACCTCTGCGACTGCGCATCGATTCGCGTTCACCGGGAAGGCGTCCTGTCTCCATCGCTTTCGGGCGATGGACTTCGGAGAGCGGTTTCCCACCGTGGAGGCGAATGCCCGAGCGCAGATCGCGATCGCAGACGAGCGCGGCGGCCGCATTGAATGCGTACGTCGTTGCCGTGGCGGTCTTGATGGTCTGCTGATTCATGGCTGATTCCTCCTCCGGCTGCCTTCACAGCCTGGGAAACAAAACGGACGGCACCGGTACAAGCCGGGTGCCTACTGACACTGCACCGGGGGAGCCCGGTGCCGACTGACACTGCACCAGGATAGCCCGGTGCGAATATGCTCAGTGCCAGGATGATACCCGGCACAGGAAGCTCAGTGAACCGGGAGTGAAGAGCGAAGTCTTCACTCCCGGTCGCGTTCCCGAATGGCCCACCCGTGCCTCGAAGGACACGCGCAGGAACGCATGTAGTTTCCTACGCGTATCGACCTCGCTCGGACCAAAGAGGTTCTCCCCAAATGTCCGATTTCGTCGCTTTTTTGGGAAAAACGTGCCCGGGCCGCACGGTTCGGTCGCTGGACACTTTTCGTTCGACAGCTTTTTCGTCCGCGGGCCGCTGTCATATCAACGAATTCCAACGCGGAGCCGACGGGAGTCCTAACTCGCTTCCCAGCCGCTGACGCCGATTGAGCAGAGAGCACGCCGTGACATGACAAACGATTCACCAGTTCTATTTGACAACCAGTTCAGCGCGTGAAATAGTCAATCCGGGGCAGTGGGCGGAGCACTCTAGTCTCCGCCTGGCGCGGCTTTCTCTGCCAATTTGGCATCACGGGAGCGGTGTCGCCTTCATTCCGGGAGTGTTCATTACATGTTCAGGTCGCGTTTTACGTCAGATGTCCCCAGTCGGAAAGGCTTTACGCTTATCGAGCTCCTGGTGGTCATCGCCATCATTGCCGTGCTCGTCGCCATTCTGCTGCCCGCTGTTCAGCAGGCCCGCGAAGCGGCTCGCCGCAGCCAATGCCAAAGCAATATGAAGAATCTTGGCGTGGCACTGCACAACTTCCACGAAACCTTCGGCGTTCTCCCGGTCGGTGAATTCAACGACGACAACTGCAACTGGGGATGGGGAACGGCGATTCTTCCATACATCGATCAGGCCGGGATCTGGAACAAGCTCCAGAGCGATTCCGCCAACTTCACGCTCTTCCTCCCGGGGAATGGCCCGAACCAGCATCCGAACTTCCAGGCCTATGCGACGCCGACCACGACGAATGCGGACTCCCTGAACGGTGCCGGCACCGGCGGCGGGATCGTTCGCAACACCGCCGGCGGCGGCGCGATCAACGGCGTGCCGATGCCGATCTTCGCCTGCCCGACCGATCCCGCGCCGCGCCTCAACAGCGCCAACAACATCGGCAAGTCGAACTACCTGGCCAACCTCGGCAGCGATATGGGAGTCGCCACCTACTGGGCGGATTGGGGCACGCCGAACGGCGGCACAATGACCGGGCCGTTCGTCCATTCGAACAACAACGACCGGACCTGGGCATTCAGCTTCGCGAGCATCACCGATGGATCCAGTAACACGGCGTTCCTCGGCGAAGCGAGCGCGAACATCCAGGACCCCAATGCCGAGTTCGCTCTGAACCAGAGCGGTCGCATGCCGATCTGGGCAGGCGGGAACCCGAACTGGTCGGGACAGGGCCGGCAGTACAACTACTTCCGCCTGATGGACTCGAACTATCCGCCGAACTTCTTCCTGCTCCCGGCATCGAGCCCCTCGACGCTCGGCTCGACGGGGAACATCACCGCTCCGGGCGGAGTCGCGTGGGCCACGGCGAACGCCTACAACCCCTCGCGGTCCTTCACGAGCCTCCATGTCGGAGGCGTCAATTTCCTGTTCGGAGATGGCGCAGTCCGCTTCCTCAACCAGAACATCGACGGCACGGTCTACGAAGCGCTCGGGACGCGTTCCGGGGGCGAGCGAGTTTCCATCCCCGATTAGTGACCGGGAACTGCCGGCCCTCGCAACGGGGGCGTCGAGCAAATGGCCCGCTCCGGAGTTGGGGGGGCGGGCGCCGGCGGGGCGGCCCGCCGC
>JAEYWB010000901.1 GCA_023429275.1 Planctomycetota bacterium | reverse complement strand
GTGAAGATCCCCATCGGGGCGTTCGCTCCGCCCCCTTCGTCGGTCAGCACAAAGGAGATGTGCTCCGGCGTGTGCCCCGGCGTGTGCAGCACCTCCAGCTTCACCTGACCGACCCGGATGATGTCGCCATTCCTGACGAGCTGGGAACTATGCCTATCGGCGAATTGATACTTCCAGTCGGCGGGACCTTCGTCGGAGAGGTAGAGCTTCGCACCCACGCGGTCGGCCAGTTCTCGGGAACCAGACACGAAGTCGGCGTGAATGTGCGTTTCGGCGGAGCCGGTGATCCGCAGCCCTTCAGCCGCGGCGGCTTCGAGGTATGGTTCCACGTTCCGTCCTGGATCGATCACGATCGCCTCGCCGGTTCGCTGACAGCCGACCATGTAAGACGCGTGGGCCAGCGATTTGTCGTAGAAGTATTTGAGGAGCATGATCTTCGTCCTTCGAAGAAGGGGATGTGAGGAGACCGCGGCAATTCACCAACGCTTATCCGCAGCAGGTGGACTGCGGGGCACACGCGGCCCCGCTGGCTGTTGCCCCTGTCGGTGAGGACTTCGGGACCTGATTCCACGGCATCCGGGCGAGCAGCATGCCCATGCCACAGGTGTCTGTGATCCCGGCGAATGTGAGGCCCGCCCCGACGAACGCGGACAGTCCAATCCAGTACGGGCTGACGAAATACCCGAGGACGGATCCCGTCAGCACCATGAGTCCCGCCGCGATGCGAACCTGCCGCTCCAGCGAGATCGCTTTCTTGCCACGAACCACAGGCAGCCCGGCCTGGTCCCAGGCCTGTGTACCCCCCTCGACGTTGACGACATTCGTATATCCGGCCGCGAGAAACTTCTCGCACGCCTGCTTCCCACGACTGCCCGACCGGCAGATGACGTACAGCGGCGCTGTGCCACTCCGACCGGCAGCGAACTGTGCGGCGTTCAACTGATCGAGCGGCACATTCCGGGCACAGCTCACATGGACCTCGCGGTACTCGACTGGCGTGCGCACGTCGATCAGTTCGACTGCCGCGCCGGAGTGGATGAGATCGGACAACTTCTGAGGGGTGATGGTGGTGACGCTCATGATTGGTTCCTTCGGATGATGGTGATTGGTGTTAGGTGGACATGTCGGAAAGTGTCGAACTATGTGGCCAAAAAAAGAGGCGGTTAACCGGCGATGGCCTTGTCGAAACGCTCCTCGATGCACGTCATGATGCTCTTCAAATGCGGTTCCACGACCCGGTAGAAGACCTTCCGGCCATCTTTCTCGCTGTCGAGTAAGCCACACCGCTGCATCAGACGCAGGTGCTCGGACGCCATGGCCGTTGGCAAATCACAGCTTTCGGCCAATTCGCCGACTGTGTAGTTTCCCGACAAGAGCATCTGGATCATCCGCAACCGATGCGGATGGGCCAGCACGCGGAGACACTCCGCCGCTTGTCCCAGTGCGTCCAAGTCGGTCAGTCGTGGTTTCGCTTTCGCCATGCCTTGGCTCCTCTCTTACTTGATTATGTCGGAACATTCCGAACTGTCAATCAGTCTTTCGCGCGTCGATCGCGGATTTCTGCGAAGAGTGACTCTGAGCAACCTGCCCCGTGGAGAAACAACCCTGCCCGCCAGTCCACAAACTCGGCGTTGGGTGGCACCGGTTGATTCCTTCTGTGGGTGGCTCCGGTTCTCCGAACCGGGGTGGCGCAGACAGAGGAGACATCCATTCGCGGGGCGTCCCATCAAAGACCGCCTCTTGCCGTCTGCGACGGCCCAGGTTCGAGAACCTGGGCTACCCTTCTTCGTCGGTCACGGCGGTTGGCGGAGCCGAAGGCCTCTTGCAATCGTTGCTGAGCGTCACATGAAGAAGGGAGTTCGGGTGGCCGGGCAGGACCAGCGGGACGACCCGGTCAGCGCGAGGTTAACTGGCACTTGTGAGGACTTGATGGCTTCGCAACACTCGGCTGGCGGGCTTCGCTATGCTGCGGCCTAGCCGTTCTGCCCGCTGGCAGATCCCAGTGCACTCGGAGGCCGCTCGACAATGCCAACCTCTCCCTGCCAGATCGTTCGGCTATTGCAGGCATCTTCCGCTCCCACGAGATGCCTCACTCGCGTCAGCGTCGCCACGTTCCTGTTCAGCGTTCTCGGCGCTGTCTTCATGTCCTCTGGCCGTGCTGACGATGGGCCCACCGAGTCTCCCGCTGCCGAGGCGGCCGCCTATGTCCAGGGCCGGGTCGTCACCCCCGAGGGGATCGGAATCGCAGACGCCGAAGTCGTCGTGACGACAGATGGTGAAGAAGATCAGCCGGTGACGATCCTCGCCGCCGGGAAAGCCAACGCGTCCGGTGATTACCAGGTGCCGATTCCTTCAAAACTTCTGGAGAGGCGGAAATTCGTCGGCCTCTGGGCGCGAGCTGACGGATATGTCGCCCAACGCGACAATTCCGTGAGGTCTATCGGCTCCCTGGTGAAGGCGAAGCCCACGATCAAGCTGTTTCCTGCCACGGAGACGACAATCGCTCTCCTCGACAAGGACCGCAAGCCGGTCGAGAAGGCGGCGATCCGCCTGCCGCGCGTCCAGGTGGAAGAGGGGGTCGCTTATCGGTTCCCCGAACTCTGGCTGAAGGAATACGGAGGGACGACTGACGCCGCAGGCCGCATCACGGTCCGAAACGTTTCCCCGGAAACCATCCGCCAGTTCGACGTCGACCTCCCCAGCGGAGCCCGCCTCCGCTTCGACCAGAACTATTTCCTGAATACGAAGCCGGCGGCCACCGAGCCGCACTTCACCATCCCAGCTCCCGAGGTCGGCGAAGTCGCAGGGGTGCTCGAATGGAAAGGCCTCGCCGCGAAACCGAACCCGGCCGAGGCAAAGGAGAACCAGGACTCCCTGGGCGAAGAGTTCACCGAGATGCTGACCCGTTCGGCGTCCGGCGGCGAGCCGATCCAGGTCACCCTGCTCTCTGAGGTCCTCAAGCCGCCGTTCGGAACGTGGGCGGGGATCTACGGCGTCTCAACGATCCCTCTGACCGGACCGCAGTTCCATGCCGTCATGCCCGCCGGCGTGTTGTCGGTGACGACGAACATGACGGCCCGTCAGCCGCTTCAGCCGCAGATCCCGGGACGTCTCTCCGTGAAGCCGAACGAGACG
>JAEYWB010000900.1 GCA_023429275.1 Planctomycetota bacterium | reverse complement strand
GTCAGAACCAAGCCGGTCGCGTTGAACGAGTACTGAAAACTGACGACTGAGAACTTCTTCGCCTTGATGGTGAAACGGATCATCACTCCCCGCTTCTACCGGGGCATTCCAGGTTCGAATCCTGGTCGAGGCTATTCCCGGACTCAGAAGGGTGATTCACGACCAAGTCACAAAGACACAAAGGAATGTGAACGATCTGGAGACGTTGTTCTCGAGCCACTTCAATCAGCCCCGGAATTGCCTCGACCTCTTCGTGTCTTGGCATCCTGGTGGTCGGTCCCCTTCTGCCCCGTGAGTTGAGTCTAAGACATTGAATCCCCGACAATCCTCCTGACCGGTCCTCTGAACGGATGTGGACATCATGCGCCGGATGGCGTTGAGCGACCCGATGATCTTCCTGATCGAAGACTTTCTGACTCCGGCCGAATGCCGTGAGCTGATTGATCTCGCGGAGGGGATCGGATTCGTCGATGCGCCGATCACAACCCGACACGGTCCGCAGATGCGGAAGGACATCCGCAACAACACCCGCATCCTGCACGAGGACCACGCCCTTGCCGCGAGACTGTTCGAGCGGGCCCTCCCCTCGCTCGTCCCGTCGTGGACATTCCGCAGGCCAGTCGGCTTCAACGAGCTGTTCCGTTTCTACAAGTACGAACCGGGTCAGCGGTTCGCCCCGCACTTCGACGGCCACTACGAGCGTCCAAGCGGCGAACGGAGCGAGTTCACGTTCCTGATCTACCTCAACGACGACTTCCGCGGCGGCTGTACCCGGTTCTTCAAGCCGGAGCTGATCTCCGTCCACCCGCAGACCGGAGCGGTCCTGGTCTTTCAGCACCACCAGCTCCACGAAGGGGCGACGATCGACGAGGGGATCAAGTACGTGCTGCGGACCGACGTGATGTACGGCGGCGGGTGAAGCAATTATGCCGCTGGCAGACTGACTCGACAGCTCCTCCGGTTCTGCCGATCCGGTAATCCCCCGCGATCGGCCGAACCTTCGTGAACCCGTCGTACTCTCTGGTTATGGTTCCCGTGGTGTAGTGGTTTCTGCACATCGGCATGTGAAGCCGAAGGTGACGGTTCGATCCCGTTCGGGCACCCTTTTGAGTGAGACCGACTTGCCGCGACGCGCCGCTGGAGCGCGGCAAGCGACCTCGGATACGCCGATTGCAAACCCGCGCTCCGCTGGCGCGTCGCGGTTGAACGGTTTGCTTTCTGGGCTCACTCTCCAGCGATTTCGTCGAACCTTGTTCCCCTCGCCGAGTGTCTACTCGATGCAGGCTGCGGGTGGTCCGGGCGACAGACTCTCACGACACCCGATTCCGCCCCGCGTCGCTCAATCGACGCATTCCCCTTCAAAGAAAGGAGCCCGCCATGGTGACGTCGCTTGCTCGACCGACGCTTGTCCTGAACCGCGTGTGGCAGCCAGTCGGCGTCGCTTCGGTCGCGCGGGCACTGACACTTGTGGTGGCCGACCGGGCCCGGATCGTCGATCCCGAGGACTACCGGCAGTACAGCTGGAGCGACTGGGCGGATCTCATCCCCGAAGACGATGAGCCGTTCATCCAGGCGGTCCAGTTCCGGCTCCGGGTTCCCGAGGTCATCGCTCTCACCGGCTACGACCGCGTCCCCTCGAACGCGGTCACGTTCAGCCGCCGCAATATCTTCAAGCGGGACCACTATGCCTGCCAGTATTGCGGCCGGCAGGGTGGGCCGTCGACAGGATCCCGAACGGCCAGCCAGTCGGGCCGCGTGGCGATGGAGGACCTGACGATCGACCACGTCCTTCCGCGATCGCGAGGCGGCACAAGCACCTGGACGAACTGCGTCCTCGCGTGCCTCGACTGCAACGCGAAGAAGGCGGACCGAACGCCGGAGGAAGCTCACATGCCACTCCGCCGAACCCCGGTCCGTCCGACGTGGCGCCCCCTCTACGCCCGCCACGACGTGAGGATCAAAAGCTGGTCCAGGTTCCTCAGCGAGGCGTACTGGAACGTGGAACTGGAAGAGTAGGCGAGTTGTCAGTTTTCAGTTGTCAGTCAAGACCGAACAGGAGGGGCCTTCCTGACTGAGAACTGATAACTGACGACTGACAACTTCCACACGAGCGAGTTCCTGGGAGAGCATGCGGTCTCCAAAGCCGCCGGACGGGGTTCGAATCCTCGCGCTCGTGCTTGAGAAGGCTGTGGGCCTTGGGCTGTGGGCTGTAGGAAGAGATGCGCGACGCCGAGTCTTCCCACAGTCCAAAAGCCCACAGCCCACAGCCCAAATTCTGCCCCGCGGGTGTGATGGAGGCATGACTGTCTTCGGAACAGTCGGACGAGGTTCGAGTCCTCGGTGGGGCGCTGAAGTGGCTGGATTTGCCAGCTTCAAGAAGTTCCCGGAGTGTGGTGGAGGCACGCGACTTTGCGAAGGTCGTAGACCAGGTTCGATTCCTGGCGGGAACAATCAGACTCGAGGTGCCAGGCGTCCGGCCGCAGGAAACGATTTATCGCCGTCGCTCTTCCGCCTGAAGCCTGCAGCCTCCAGTCTGCTCCGACGCTGATGCCAGGTGGTCTGGCGGCGGCCTGCAAAGCCGCTTCGTTTGGGTTCGAATCCCATCGGCGTCTCTTTGAATGCAAGGTCGTTGGCGTCGTTTCGGCCATCGGCGGCCGGGCTCCCGTGAGGGCTCTGCTCTGGCCGTTCCGCGATATGGGTTCTGAAACGGGCGATGCCAACGTCGGTTAGCTCAACGGTAGAGCGCCAGTTTTGAGAACTGGATGTTGCGGGTTCGATTCCTGCACCGACCTCCAACCGTCGGCTGGTAACCGACACCCGGAGCGGTTCTCCCTGTGGGGAATATCTCCGACCATGAAGCCCGAGGGGGGCGGACATCCGTCCGTTCCGCTTTGCGATGGGCAACCGGCGATGTCGAGGGCCAAAGCCTTCGCAAGTCGGAGTCGTCCGTTGCGAAGCAGCATGACTCGACGCCCTGCGGGACGCAGATTCCGCTGCGGGGCTCGATCGACCGACTGGCGTGAACGAATCGGTAGAGCGTTTCGGGGTTCGCCTCGAAGCGGAAGCCGATTCCGCCGCGAACGGACGCCGATCGAGACTGCGGCTCAAGCGTCTCTCCGCGATTCGAGCGTGTGAACGGCGAATGCCACGCCTCCCGACGGTGTTTTTTCCTTCAAACAATGCCTCTTGAGCGGTCGCGTCTTCGATGCCACTCACTGGGTTTCGATTGCCTGGATCGCGGCGATTGCGGCCTCCTGGAACTCTTCGTCCGAGGCACATACGCCAACGTCGGATGTGATGAACCGTTCCTCGGATTCGGCGATCCGACGCAATGCAGGCAGTGCATCCCGCGCTGCGGGACCGATCTCTCCGGCCAGTTCGATCGCCTGTTTCCCGACCGGCTCCGGCAGGAAAGCGTTGATGAGGTCCGGCACGACGAGGGACGCGTCGTGTGTGATCTCCCAGAGAGCCCGGACCGCCTCGATTCGAACCCACTGTGAGGAATGAGTGAGCAGGTTGCGGAGGAGCGGGACCGCCTCGGCCGCCTCCTCCCCGCGTCGACCGAGCTCATGGACGACCGTCCGGATCGCGTCGTGGTCGACATGCTTGCGAGACTCCCGCAGCGATTCGATCTTTCTGATCAGTGTCGGAACCGTCGAAACAACGCTGTGGCAAGCTTTGTGGTCCAGCGGCCTGCCCGGAAGGTGTGGTCCGTGCGGACGCGGTCGAGTGACGCGGCGATCTTTCGGTCCAGTTCGGAGCTTCGTCCGTGCAGCCGTTCAAGGTGCTCGATCCCGACCCGGCCGAGAGACCGAAGGCCGATCACGGCTCGATCCTGGATCGTTCCGCCGAAGCCTTCTGCCACCTTGAACAACAGCGGTGCCATGCGTGATGGCCCCCACCGGCGGCGTTCGCAAAGCCGGACGGCACTCGAGATCGCTCGATCGACCAAATCGGGATCGGATGATCTCAGCCCTTCGGCAATCCAGGCGATCTGGAGATCAGTCCACGAAGTGAGGCTCCCTTCAATGAGGCTGAACAGCTCCATCGTCTTCTCCCACGGAAGACGCAGAAAATGGTCGCGATCCACGACCAGCCGGGGCCGGGCGAGCGCGAGCGTTTCGTCGATGGCATCGCTGTCGCCGAGTCGCATCAGGGCGATCCCAGCGGCAAGTCGCGAGTCCGGACCGTCGCCATCCGAGCGGAGGATCTCCTGGAACCGGCGGGAAACCGTGGCCGTCACCCGGTCCGGGGCGGCTCGCTGCGTCAATTCGAACAGGGCGAAAATCAAACCGGCGCGACTGGAATCGTGTGTCTCCTGATCGATCGCTTCGAGGAGCGCCGCGGCCCCCTCAGCCCGCTCCCCGGGGAGTGCACTCAGGACGAACGCCGCTCCGATTCGGACGTCAGGAACTGGATCCCCCAGCAAGGGAAGGAGATGCAGCCGCGTCCGAGCAACCGCCTCATGGGCCGCCTGGTAGTGAACACGCTCACGCGCCCAGCGCTCGGCCACATCCGGCGCGACCGGGCGGGCGGTTGCGGCATACTCCTGGCAGTGCAGCCAGCCGCTCGCGATCTCCTGCAGCAGGGAGAGGACCGCCCCCCGCGTGGTCGAATCACAGACGATCTCGACAAGGAACGGGACAGCGAAAGACGTCGCCTCGTAGACCGTCCCCTGGTGAAGGATGTTGCTGAACAGAGACGAAAGTGCCTCCATTCGCGTCTCTTCCGAGCCGTCCTGAAGACCCCGCAGGAAACCGGGGACGTCTCCTGCGTTACCGTAAGCATGGGTCAGGCGATCCCAGGGGATGTCGTCCAGTTCTTCGAACATGGTCCGCCTCACATGGGATCCCACGACCTCATTCGAGCTCTTCCGACTCCGCAAGGACTTCCTCGAGAAGTGGGAGGAGCGAAAGTTGCTCCGCCACCTGTCTGACGCGTTCATCC
>JAEYWB010000223.1 GCA_023429275.1 Planctomycetota bacterium | reverse complement strand
GCCCTCGCTTCTGGAAGCCGATCTCGACGGGGTGTTCGTCGATTTCGCCGACATCCGCGAATACCGCGAGGCGGTCTCGCTCGGCCGGGCGGCGGGGCGGCCTCTCTACCTGGCGACGCCGCGGATCCAGAAGCCGGATGAGCTCGGGATTTTCGCGCTCCTGGCGAAGCAGGCGCCCGATGGCGTCCTCGTGCGGAACCTGTCGGGGCTGCGGTACTTCACCGAGCGAGACATCCCGGTGGTCGCCGACTATTCGCTCAACGCCACCAACGAGCTGACCGCCGACTACCTCCGATCGAGCGGGGCCGGACGGGTGACCGCTTCATACGACCTCAACCGCGAGCAGCTTCTCGGGCTGGTCCGGGCCGTGCCGCCGCAGTGGCTGGAAGTGGTCGTTCACCAGCACATGCCGATGTTCCATATGGAGCACTGCGTCTTCTGCGCGGTCCTCTCGCCCGGGACGAACAAGACGAACTGCGGCCGCCCCTGCGACCGGCACGAGGTGAAGCTCCGCGACCGGATCGGGATGGAACACCCGCTGACGGCGGATGTCGGCTGCCGCAACACGTTGTTCAACGCCGTGCCGCAGAGCGCGGCGGAAGTGGTCCCCTCGCTTCTGGCCGAGGGGGTCCGCGACCTCCGGATCGAGTTCCTCGGCGAGACCCATGACGAGATCCGGCGGGTCGTGGAACTCTATCGTCGGCTGACAACCGGCGCGGTGACGGGACATGACGTCTGGACATCGCTCCGGGCGGCCAACCGCGTCGGCGTGACGCGCGGAACGCTCGAAGAGCGCCGCGATCCGCTGGCGATTCTGTAGCGCATCTTCGATGCGAGTTCTCAGTTCTCAGTTCTCAGTTATCAGTCCGGTCCAGTGTGCCGACGGGGCGCTGTGGGGATCGAAGCTTGCTGCGCTGCGCGTGACGATGCGGGAAAGTCCCTGCTGGGCCGAGTGCTTTCCCTGGTCCGGGAGGGATTCCCTCCACAATCGTCGGGGAGTGAAGCAAGCTTGAAGCCGCTCGGTGGAGGTTCAGTCGAGGCATCGGTCCGTTCCGCCCTCGACTGTTGCTCCGACTGAAGACTCAGGACTGATCGCTGACAACGCTGATATGAGCCGGGTCGCGCGGCTGGCGTATCGACGCCCACTCGGACGCGGTCCGCGATCCAGCTCACCTGATTTACTCGCCGACAGTCCAGCCAGCGCTGATCAATAGAAAGCGGGTAGCTGCCCCTGTGACCGGAGTTCAAACCACGACATTGTAATACCTTCGGGTCGGTGGTTCCCTTTCGGGCGCATTGTCGACAAGTCAGGGAGTTCGGCGGGAAACTCGAAGAACTCCAACGAATGGCGGTCAGGCTGGCGGCGCGCCCGATCTGACAACGCCACGATGCGAAGCCGATAAGCCTTCGCGCTCGCGCGATTCAGCACGAGGGCGTCGATGAGGAAGGTGGCATCGGCCGTCTGACCGCTGAAACTTCCGTCTTCGTTCAACCGGACCGTTTCCGACGTGAGACAGGCCGGGTCCGGAATACGTTTGTCTCTCTTGGCCAGATTGCACTGAATGCAGCTATAGGTCAGGTTGTCATAGGTGGTTGTCAAGCTGGGCTCGGCGCGCTGCGACTGGACGTGATCGATATGGAAGACCGCCGAGCCTCCATACCACTGCTCTCTGACCAGGCAGTAGCAGCACCGGAAGAGATACTCATCCCGCAGCCAGTCTCTGTAACTGCCGTAGTTCTCATATCCAAATGGCCCGTGCTTTCTGTAGTGACCCGCGGGTCGCGAGAAAGGAGAATACCCTTCAGGGAGCATTGTCGTCTTCTACCCTATTCAGGCGGTTCTCTAACTGTGAAAGCTTGTCGAATGGAAGCGGCGCGTACGTGTCCAGGAAAGCGGCACAACGCTCCTGCAGCTCATCAAGCTCTTGAGCTTGAGCATCGTCCAGTCGACGATTCGCCCGGAGAACGAGAAGCTCAATCCTCCGGGAGTTCTCGGCTTCTGTCCATGCGGCACCCGAGGGGGAGGACGCCGACACGCGGGCTTCCGGGATGAGGTCGCCTTCAACGACGACTTGACCGCCTGCAGCCTCTAGTTCTCTCCTGATTCGTTCGGCTTCCTCTCTCGGTGCAGCGACCTTAACCGGCTTCGGCACGGTTTCAACCAGATCCTTGGCCTCTTTCAACCCCAGGCCGGTGATGGAGCGGACGACCTTAATGACCTCGATTTTGCGGTCCCCTGACGACGTCAAGACGACGTCGAACTCCGTCTTCGGCTCTCCCGGTTTGCTGCCGAAGATTCTGACGTCAATATCACCGCCAGCCGGGATGACGCCGTGAACGCTTGAGAGGTAGTCCGCCAGTTGCTTGGCTTGCAGCAAGGTCAGGTCGCCGAGCTTCTCATCGAGTCGCTGCTGTTCGGTCTTCTCTTTGCTCATTGCCGTCGAGCCGCCTGTCGATTGAATGCATCCCGATTCTAGCCCCGGAAATTGGCCTCGATCAATCCGGTGTTGGGTTGCAGGAACGTCTGCAACACCTCAATCGTAACTATACACGGACGATGCGCTTCGCACCGCCGCCTTTCACTGCTGAATATCAATCTTCGCCCAGGCCGGGCGCTGGCGGTCGCCGGTGATCGCGAGTCTCTCGAGCGTCGCCGCGATGTCCGGTTGCGCGAAGTCGCGGAAACGGACCGACGAGTTCACGTGCACCGTGACCCGCTTGTCGAAGTCGACGAGATCCCGCGTCAGCCACAGCGTCGAACGCCGTCCCGGATTGACGATGTAGATCGTCCCCCCGGCCGTGATCTTGCCCGAGATGACGACCGGCGCCGGTTTGACGCCGGGGGTGTCCCACGAGGGAGGCCGCAGCGTGTTCGAGGGGAAGCTCGAACAGGTGAGCCAGGCGAACTCGTTGTCGGTGACGCGGAGGGTCTTAGCCTCAAACGAGGCCGACTCCTTGAGCGGCGGACGGACCACCGTCTCGAGCCAGTCGAAGATCCTCGGAAGCTCCTCGCGGTAGTTCTCGAAGCCGCGGGACTTGAACTCGCACAGGATGACCCGGTGCCGCTGGTTCATCATGTCGTTCAGGTCGCGGGCATTGTCCATCATGATGTTGGGAGGCTCGCGGTCTCCGGACACGACGTACCAGGAGATATCCGGGGCGTTCCGCCGGAGGTATGAAGCGGATCGGAAGCTGTGGCCGCAAATCGGCACCGCCCCCGCGAAGAGATCCGGATGCGCCGTCGCCATGTCGAACACGGCGTCCCCGCCGCTGCCGTGCCCGGCAATCGTCACCCTGTCGGAATCGATCGCAAACCGCTTCCGGGCGTCGAGCAGCGTCTCGATGATGATCCGGTGCGACTCGGGATCGTGCTGATAGGCGGTGGCTCCTTCGCCCAGGTACGTGGGAGCAATCGTGATGTACCCCCGTCGTGCCGCCCAGCCGTCCTGGCCGGGTGTTCCCGCCCACCACCGGAGTTCTTCTTCGGGGGACTTTCCCGAGTCGTGCATGACCACGAGAGCCGGATAGCGGCGATAGGGCGAATACTCCGGCGGCAGGATGACCGAGTACTCGACCGGATCGCCCGGGTTCATCGGCTCGGTGATCTGGATCGTCTGAACCTGGCGCGGCGTGACGTCCGGCGCATCGAACGGCAGCGGGAGCTGCGGGACCATCTGGACGAGCTTTTCCGGAGTGGTCCCTTCGACCGCGCGGAGCTTTGCGAGCAACTCCTCCTGCCGGGGAGGGTTCTTCTCCTCGCGCAGGTACTCGAGGGCGAGATAACGTGCTTCCCAGAGCCGAAGCGTCTCGGGCAGCTCGAGAATCGCGGCCGACTCTCCGAGCACCCAGCCGGAGTAGGCAAGAGCGAGCTGCTGCTCCGGCTTCAGGTCCGGGTCCCGCTCGGACCGGATGAACGCGGCAAGCCGCGGGAGCGTGTCGTAATGCAGCTCATCGGCCAGCTGGGCGCGCAGGGGGCGAAGCTGATCGGCCAGTTCCGGCTTGAGCTTCCCCTGGAGCTCGTCGAGCCGCATCAGGACGCGGGTGCGGCTGTCGAGCGCCTGCTCGTACTGGAGGACGATCTCGCGTGCCTGGCGGCTGACGTCGGCGCTGACCTGCTCGGTCGGGAACGCCTGGGCGTACTGATAGGCGAGTGCGTGCTGTCCGGCCGCGATTCGCCGCTGGATCTCGTTCATCCCCTTGAGCGCGAACCCCTCGGCGATCCGCGGCTGCAGGCCCGCTCCCCATTCCTTGAGAGAGGGGAAGTCCGCCATCACGCTGGCGAGCTCGCGGGAGGCCTCCGGGTACATTTCCGCCTGGACATAGAAGAGGACGAGCGACTTGCGGTCCTCCTCCTTCTCGGGGTCGATGCCGCGCTGCAGGATCGCCCGGAGAGTCTCGGGAGGGAGCGACGCGAGCGAGATGGCGAACTGCCAGCTGTAGTTGAGCGCCTCGACCCGGGCATAGTCGGGGCGAAGTTCCGTGATGCCGAGCGAGATGTCGAGGTCCTTGTTGCGAAGGCCAAGCGTCACCATCCCGTGGCCGAACTCGTTGAACGGGCGGACGTCCTTGAAGCCGCCGATGACTTCGGGCCCGGAGGTACGCGTCGTCTTTCGCTGATCGATCTTGATCCGCACGAGGCTCGCGAGGTCATCCTCCTCCCGGATCTCGGGGACGAGCCACCGCGGGACGAAATAGAGCCGCACGCCATCGTCGACGAGGACGATCGGGTTGTTGGCGGTCGGTCCGCCGTTGTTCTGCTGCGCCGTGCGGAGATTGAGCCCGGGGACCCGGACAGCGATTCCCCGCAGGATGACGCTCCCTTTGAGCGGCACGGTATCGCCCCGTGCGGTCGAGAGGGGAAGCGTCACCGCAGCGGCCAGAGCGATGGCGGCGAGAAGACGTCCGGCGATGGAAGAGATGTCGGTCAGGGGCGCCTCCGTGGCGGCATTCGATCGCGACGATCCAGCTTACCGCGCCGTCGCGCGCCGGGGTATTGGTCCTCGATGACAACCGGTCCTGCGGCGTCGTGCGCGGTCCACTCTTCATCATCGGAACAAGCTCCCCTGCCACGGCGGAAGAATCCCCCTCCGCCGTCACAGGGTGACCGTCGAGGTCCGCAATTCAGACGTTCTCAAGACAAGTTTCCCTTTGTCTAAAGATCCCGTCAGGAACTCTCTTCAGGGTGCCGCACTTCACTCTGAATTGAGGGAGTTCCGCAGAACAAATCGGGGCCGGCGGCGTTCCTGCTTCTCACGCTCCCGCGCGGCGGAGCGGATTCATTCTCTCTTCCTGAAAGGCTGATGATGTCGAGGCAACTGCGCAGACACTCCGGGTTCACGCTGATCGAACTGCTGGTCGTGATCGCGATCATCGCGGTGCTGGTGGCGATCCTGCTCCCCGCGGTCCAGCAGGCGCGGGAAGCGGCCCGCCGAAGCACCTGCAAGAACAACCTGAAGCAGATGGGACTGGCGATCCACAACTACGAGTCGGCGTACAAGAGATTCCCCTCGGGCGGCAAGGGAATGGATGCCACCGCGACGGCGACTCAGGCTGCGTCGCTGCGGATCGGGTCGATCGGCTTCGCGCCGAACTGGGACGGAACCGCGGGGAAGTTCGGCGTGGGGGTCGATCCTCACTCGACCTTCACGTCGATCCTTCCGTACATCGATCAGGCCCCTGTCTACAACACGATGATCCTGGGGCTCCCCTACAACTCGACGACCGGCACAGCCCCGGCGCGGAACAAGGACGCCACCTCGACGAAGGTGGCCGCGTTCCTCTGCCCGAGCAACGGTGTCTACGTCGATGACTCGGCCGGATTCGGGCAGACTGACTATTCGCCGACCGTCTTCACCGACGTCGAGACCACCACGGGGAGCGCCGCGCTCGGACAGAGCCAGCCACCTTCCCCCGGGACATCGACTTCGGCCCTCGGCCGTCGCCCCGGCGCCCTCGCTCTCGGAGGAACGCCGATGGGACTGCTCATGGACGGGACGAGCAACACGATCGCCATCGCGGAGTCCTCCGGCCGCCAGTGGGCGGTCGCGAACAGCAACAGCAACTTCGGATTCGGAGCCGATCCGTACAGCGGCAACACGGCGCTCGGAGTCGTGGCGGCCGACACCTGCGGCGGGAACCGCTGCCCGAACCGCTGGGGGGAACCGGCGCTCGGGATGGGAGTGACCGGGGGCTGCGGCAATGCGTCGGCGATGCCCGGTTCCACGTTCAATCCCGGCAAGCTGATCAACAACCATGCCCGGCCGACCGGCGGGAGCTCCACCGTCGTGGCCCCCGATACCGCGGCGAGCCTCTGGTCGACACGGGACTGCGGTCCGAATGACGAGATCTTCTCGTTCCACACCGGCGGGGCGCAGTGCGTGTTCGCCGACGGGGCCGTCCGGTTCCTGTCGGAGAACATGGACGCCACGGTGATCGCCCGGCTCGTCGCGCGGGCTGACGGAGAGCAGGTCGACCTTCCCTCCGCGAACTGACTGAGCACATTTCCGGAGCGCGAGGGGATTCTGTCGGATCGCCAACAGGTCTCCTCGAGCTCTGCTCCGCTCTCAACGAGATTTGTTAAGGAGGTGAGACGCCACGACGACCACCCGTCGAACGCAAACCCGGAGAACCACAGCCTCTGTTCAGGAGGGACGGTGAAAGACACGCAACCGCACACATTCGCCGGAAATTCTCGGGGCCTTCTCGTGTCGTTAACAATCGAAGGCGAGCCTTAACCATTCGAGGAATTCCCGTTCGGGGATTCTCTTTTGTTCTTCATCCGTTCTTCCGGGGATTCGTCATGGTGAGAAGGTCTCGTCAAGGGTTTACGTTGATTGAGCTGCTGGTGGTGATCGCGATCATCGCCGTGCTGGTGGCGATCCTGCTGCCGGCCGTCCAGCAGGCCCGTGAAGCGGCCCGCCGCAGCACGTGCAAGAACAACCTGAAGCAGATGGGTCTCGCCCTCCACAACTACGAGTCCGCCTACAAGCGGTTCCCGTCGGGGGG
>JAEYWB010000878.1 GCA_023429275.1 Planctomycetota bacterium | reverse complement strand
CGTCTCGACGACCTCCTTCTCGACCGGATAAGCGACCGTCACCTCCGGTGGCGGGGGGGGAGTGAATTTCCCGCCTCGCCCGCAACCCGGCAGCGCCAGGCCGATCATCGAGAGGAAAAGAATCAGTCGTTGCGACATGGCTGGAGTTCCGGCGCGCAGCATGATCTCTCAAGAATTGTCATTAGCATGCTAATTACCGGCGCCGCCCAGAGAAAGCCAATTCCGTCTCCCGGGCCGGGAATCTGATTCATTTGTCGTTTTCGCAACAACTTGCGCAATCAGCCGCGCGAGAAACTCACGCCATTCCGAAGCTCCTCGCGACAAGAATGGGACGAAATCGTCAATCCATCGAGAGAGCTACGGGGCATCTGTCGTTCCGCGCCTCGCCCGCATCTCTCGCGCGATGCCGAGGCCGTCCGGGGTTCCTTCCTTCTCAAGTCCCCGGATGACAAGCTCCTGCCGGTCCGCAGGCTGGTTCTGGCTGAGCTTCCACTTCCCTTCGAGGCGCTCGATCGGAATCCGGAAGCCGACGATGTGTGCCAGGAGCCGCTCCGCGCTCGGCAGGGAATCATCCCACTGCCAGGGGGCTGGGCGTGACCCTTCGTACTTCCGGACCGTGGCCTGCAGAATCGTCCGCAGCTCATCCGGATCGTCGATCAGCTGAAACGGCCCCGTTGCGTGCACCGCGACGTAGTTCCATGTCGGCACGACGTTCTCGGCCTCGTACCACGCCGGCGAGATGTAAGCGTGCGGACCGCTGAACACCGCGAGGACCTCATCCCCTTCCGCCTCACGCCACTGGGGATTCGCCCTGGCCATGTGACCCACGAGGGCGCCGCGCTCCCCCGGGCGCGCCGGACGCTCCAGGAGAAACGGAAGATGTGTCGCGACCGGCTTGCCGTCGAACCGCGACGTCAACAGCCCGAAGCTGTTCTGCTCAATGAACTCGTGGAGCCTCGACAGGTCCGTCTCTGCGAACGCGACGGGGAGATACATTCGGAATCGGCTCCGGGATCGCGGAGGGAAATCGACAGGCCGAACCGACACGCTGCCATCGGTCCTGGTTCGGCAGGCCTGTGCCGAGCCGCTAACGCTTCGCGGCGGCAGGGGAAACAGGAACGGGCGTCTCACCGGTCGTGGAAGGGACGGTCCCGGCGGATCCAGGGACGGGCGAGGCGGCACCTGTGGTCGAAGAGGCGGCCGGCTCTCCTCCTGAGGCAGCGAACTCCGCGACTGTCTCGTGAATGAACCGCAGCTTCTCGACCGCAGGTAACGAGAGCACAAAGGGGTAGCCGTCCGGCTGTCCGAGGCCCCGCGTCAGGTTGTTGATGACGTAAGTCAGCGGAAACCAGTCGGCGATCATCTGGTCGAACGACGGGGGTGAGCCCGGATCCGGCGGCTCGATCTTCACGCTCGGCACCTCCTTCAACTTCGGACGGAGCCGCAGCCCCGCATGACCGGCCGTCTCGAGCACATCCCAGATGTGGAGGTAGTGCGCCCAGGATTCCGCCCAGTCTTCCCAGGGATGAGCGCTGGCGTAAGAGGTTACGAACCCGTTCTGCCACGCGAGCGACGGAGGAGCGGAATAGTACTGCTGCAGGGCGGCCGAGTAGTCGGCCCGCTCGTCTCCAAAGACCGAGCGGAACTTCTCGACCCGGTCGTTGTCCCGCACCAGTCGATCCCAGAAGTAGTGCCCCACTTCATGCCGCATGTGGCCGAGCAGGGTGCGGTACGGTTCGTTGAGCAGGGTCCGCCGCCGTTCGCGTTCGGCGTCGTCCGCTTCCGCCGCGCTGACCGTAATTGTCCCATGCATGTGCCCTGTCATCACGGTCGCGGCGTCGGGCGTCGGATCCGCGAGGAACTCAAACGCCAGGCCGTTCTCGTCGGTCGGTCCCGCCTTCCCTTCGATCGGCAGCTTGAGCGTCATCAGCGTGTACAGCAGCCGCCGCTTGGCCCCCTCGAGCCGGAACCACCGCACGACGTTCTCGGGGACATCCAGGTTGGGGATGACCCGAGTCAGCCGGCACGATCGGCAGAGTGGATTGCTGTCGGCCACCGGGACCCCCCAGTTGCAGATATCGTGCTGGCGGTAGTTCGCGCAGACCTTCCAGTCCTTGTCGGTATCGAGTGCTCCCGTGGCCGGATCGATCGCCGACAGGCGAAACGACCGCATCGCCATCGCGTCGGGAACGAAAACGAGGTTGCAGCCGCAGGTCACACACTGCGAGTTCTCGAAGAAGACGAGCTGTCCACAGTTGTCACACCAGAAGACCTTCATTCAATTCCATTCCCGTTGAGCGCCTGGGAGACTCGACTGCCTCCGGACCGGCATTCTTTCACGCCGGCCGGACGAGGGATAGCAGCAGCCTTGGGGCCGTTCTGGTGGAAAAACGATCAGATCTCCCCTGCCCCGCCACGGGCCGTGCTGCTCGCCCGCACGCCATACTGAATGCCAATCGACCAGCCGCTCGACTGCAGAACTGCAGGAAATCAAGCCAGAGGAGCGGCATCCAGCTCAGAAAAATGTAACTTTGTGCATTCTTCGGCCGATTTCGAAGACGCACTAAAGGAACCTGCCTAAATGGCACATGAACTGCACCTTGCGGGAGGACCGCACTGTCGGTCTCTCTGTATACGGCAAAGGAGTAGCCATGCTTGTCTTGAGTCGGAAACTCAGTGAGTCGATCGTCATCGACGAAAACATCCAGGTCCAGGTCCTCTCGATTCAGGGGAACCGCGTTCGGCTTGGAATCACCGCTCCGCGCGGAATCAGCATCATCCGGTCGGAAATCGAGATGCACTGCGGAACCGCTGAGTCCTCACAGCGCGTCCCGGAGCTCGCCGGCCAGGCTTGAGCTCGATCCGTCTCTCCCTGTTCTGTCTGAACTGAGCCTGACTGCTGGTACGCGCCATTCTGCCGGACGCGTAATCAGGTGAGTCCACAGAACAGAAGGCCTGCTTGCAGACTGGTTGACGCTCTCCAGGGAGCGCGCCAGACTGCCAGACATTGTCGCACGGTCGATCAACGACCACGGTCCGTTTGGCGGACGCCGCGACAGGGTCTACCAGGTCGAGCTTGCTTATGCCCGTGCGTTGTTTCCTGACAGTATTCTGCCTCGTCTTTGCCTCCTCGCTGAATGCCGGCGACTGGCCGCAATGGCGAGGTCGCAGCGGGACCGGCCTCTCCACGGAATCCGGTATCGCGACCACCTGGTCCAAAACCCAGAACGTGGCCTGGCGCACCCCCTTGCCAGGCCCCGCAGGTTCCACCCCCTGCATCGCCGGCAAACGACTGTTCCTGACGACCGTCATCGAGGATGACCTCTACCTGATGGGCTTCTCCCTCGACGGCAAGGAGCTCTGGCGGAAGAAGTGCGGCTCCGGCAATAAGGACGCCCGATCGGGCGAAGGAAACTCCGCCGCCCCCTCCCCCGCGACCGACGGTCAGCATGTCTGGGCGTTCTTCGGCAACGGCGTGCTTGCGTGCTTCGATCGCGACGGGAACGAAGTCTGGAAGCTCGACGTCCAGGACCGCTACGGCAAGATCGACATCCAGTTCGGGATGACCTCCACCCCCGCCCTGGACGAGGGGCACCTCTATCTGCAGCTCATTCACGGAACGATGAGCACCGACTACACGGTCGGCAAGGTCGTCAAGCTCGACAAGGCGACCGGCAAGGAGATCTGGGCCATCGACCGCCGGGCCGAACCGAAGTCGGAATGCAAGCACTCTTACGCCTCGGCACTCATCTTCGACGACGGCAAGTCCCGCAGCCTGGTGACCCATGGCGCCGACTGCACGGTCGGCTTCGCCCTTGACGATGGCCGGGAACTCTGGCGGCTGGAAGGCCTCAATGGCCCGTCACGGTTCAACAGCAACTACGATGGCACGCTTCGCCTCGTCGCCTCCCCGGGCCTCTCCAACCGGGCGATCGTCATTCCGAGCGCGAAAAAGGGCCCGGTCGTCGCCATCAAGCCACCCAGCCAGATCCAGGGGAACATCACCAAGTCGACCACCGACGTCCTCTGGACGTACGAGCGGACGCCGGACGTCCCCTGCCCGCTGATCGTCGGCGACCGCGTCTACCTCAACATGGATGCCCGGCTCGCCTGTCTCGACCTGATGACGGGCAAGGTCATCTTTGAAGGGCGGATCCACGGCGCGGTCTACCGCAGCAGCCCCGTCTACGCCGACGGGCACATCTACTTCACCGCGCGCGACGGCACGGTCACCGTCATCCGCTCCGGAGTCGACACCCTGGAAGTCGTCGCCGAGAACTCTCTTGGGGAACCGATCGCCGCATCTCCGGCGATCGCCGACGGCACGCTCTACCTCCGGACGTACGACGCGCTGTACGCCATCCGGAGCACCCCCCCCGCACAATAGCGCCGGGCCAGCAGCATCCCGTCGTCGCGGGCGGACCGAAAGACAAGCCCGAGACTCTCCGCCCCTCCTCCGAAGGCGTAAGATCTCCCCCGTATGTCCGACTGGCGTCCCGGCAGGCCGGTCTCTCCGGCAACCGTTCGACATCCCTGATTCCTTCCAAGCTCTCGAGAGGAACCTCCATGCTGCGTCGTTCATTCCTGACCGTGGCGCTCGGCCTTCTGGCTGCGGCGGCGTCTCCCGCCGTCTTCGCTGAAGAGACGAAGCCGCTTCGGATGCTGTTCGTCACGCAGAGCGTGGGGTTCAGGCACGGCTCCGTGAACCGCAAGGAGAGGCAGCTCGCCCCGGCCGAAGTCGCCCTGACGGAACTGGGCCAGAAGACCGGCCTCTTCAAGGTCGACTGCACCCAGGACTGCAAGAACGACTTCACGAAGGAGAACCTCCAGAAGTACGACATCGTCGGCTTCTACACGACCGGCGACCTCCCGATCAGCGACGAGGCGAAGAAGTACTTCTTTGACGAGTGGGCCAGACAGAAGGGGCACGGCATCCTCGGCTTCCACTCCGCCGGAGACACCTTCCACAACTACGAACCCTACTGGGACATGATGGGGGGGACGTTCATCGGCCACCCGTGGAACGCCGGAAACGTCGTGACATTCACGGGCCACGATCCCGAGAACCCGATCGCCAAGCCTTTCGGCAAGGAGTTCACGATCAAGGACGAGATCTACATGTACCGCCACTGGCAGCCGGAAAAGTGCCGCGTCCTGCTGAGCCTCGACTACTCGAAGAGCCCGACCGGCGGCGAGATCAACACCGACCTCGGCTACCA
>JAEYWB010000757.1 GCA_023429275.1 Planctomycetota bacterium | reverse complement strand
GACGCGGACCGGTCCGCGTTACGGTTCCACTGGTGTTTCCGCCGGCGCAGTTCGCGCAGCTCGAAGGGACTCTGCAGGTCAAGACGGCGGCCCTCCCGGTGCCGGTCGGGTTCGATCTGGCTGACCCCGGCCCCGTCGCGCGACGCCGCGGCGGAGTGACCGTGACCTTCCGCAAGGCGGAGCCGGTCCCTTCACCGAATCCGGGAACACCCGGGGCGTCCCCCGGCCTGACCGTGCGGATGACGGTCGCATACGACCACGAAGGCCCGGAGTTCGAGTCTCATCGGCTCTGGCTGTACCACAACGAGACCTGGCTCGAGACCCGGACCGGCGAGAGGCTCGGAGGGACTCCCGAGATTGCAGCGATCGAAGAGACGAACGGCGCGCTCGCGCTCGACTATTTCTTTCCCGACGTGCGGCAGCCCCTCGCAGACCTCCGATTTGTTTACGTCGTGCCGACGCTGATCCTCGACGTTCCCGTTTCGCTGCGGATTCCGAATCTGCCGATTGTTGCGGAACGCGGCGGTTCGCCCGGGCGGCCCACCGGGGAAAAGCCGGATGCGAAATAGACGTGACGGGCGGTCGTTTTCCCGGAATCCCCCGATCCCTGTGGAGCGACGATTGACGTCGCGGGGCACCTCGTCCTAGCTTGCCTCTTGTTGCGAAGAGTGCCTCCAAGTGTGTCTACGGGCGGACGCATGCTCAATCATCTCAAGATCTTCTCGACCGAACAGGTCGATGACATCCTCGTTGTCCTTCCCTCGGGAGAGGGGTCGGCGTTTCGATATCAGGATCTGCATATCGAGTCGAACGCGATCCGCTCGCATCTTCTCAAGGGAAGCTGCAAGCACGTGATCGTCGACCTCCACAAGATGGACTACTTCGGATCGGAGTTCATCGGGGCTCTCGTCACGATGCTCCGGGAAGTGAAGGGACGCGGCGGCAAGGCCTGCTTCTGCTGCGCGACGCCGCAGATGCTGCAGGTGCTGCAGAACATGAGCCTCTTCAAGCTCTGGCCGCATCTCGCGAGCCGCGAAGAGGCGATGGCCCTCGTGAAGCAGGCCGCGGCGGGGGCGAAGTAGAGCGTTTACGAGCCAACGGAAGATGGCGGCGGGAGATCGGCTTCCAGCCGTCGTGAGGAAGTTGTCGTCATGCGTGCGGTGGTTCAACGAGTCTCGTCCGCGCAGGTCGTTGTCGCCGGGGAGGTTGCCGGGAAGATCGGTCGGGGATTCCTCGTCCTTCTCGGAGTCGCGGAGACGGACACCTCGGACGACGCGATCTACCTGGCAAAGAAGGTCTCGGGCCTGCGGGTCTTTGAGGATGCCGACGGGAAGATGAACCTCGGTCTGGAGGAGGTCGGCGGAGCGATGCTGGTCGTCAGCCAGTTCACGCTTTACGGCGACTGCAGGCAAGGGCGCCGCCCCAGCTTCATCGCCGCGGCCCGCCCCGAGCAGGCCGACCTCCTGTACCGCGTGTTCGTGGCAGAGGTTCGGGGGCTCGGCATTCCGGTTGAGACAGGACGCTTCCAGCAGCACATGGAGGTTTCGCTCATCAACGACGGACCGGTCACGCTGATGCTCGACAGCACGAAGGCGTTTTGAAGGGAGGGAGGAGGTGATAGGTGATAGGTGTTAGGTGCTAGGTATCAGGATAGAGCCGGTGGCGTCGCTGAGCGTCCCGGCAACCTGGAAGCAACCTGGCATCTCGTGAGGGGGGGCTAACACCTAACACCTAACACCTACTTCCTGGCTCCCTTGTCCTGCGCATTCGAAGAGCTCAGGAGCGCCGCCTCGAGTTTCTGCAGCCTCTGGTCGATCTGGGCCACCTGGGCGGGAGCGAGCGTCCCTCCTCCGAAGCGGACATCGTAGAACCACTCGACGAGCTCGCGGGTCTCCGGATCGGTCGGGCCTCCCGTCGGAAGCCGCTTCATGGTCGCATCGACGAATTCGCGGGCCGTCTGCGACGGCTGCGGCTCGAATCCCGCTTCGCGCAGGATCCGCATCATCCGCTCGTAGAACTCGATCGTGAGCCGGGTCCGCTGCCCGCGGCTCTTGTCCGCCCGCGCACCGCGCATCCATCGCAGAATGCTCCGGCCGACCCGCGTCAAGAGGACGAGCAGCAGGCCGATGACGATCGTCGTCACCCCTCCCTGCCAGCTGAACCAGCGGTCGGGGCGGCGGACGGCGTTCTGCACGAGTTCGTAAGGACTGATCTGCCCCGAAAGGACGCCGGTCCCGATGTTCCAGACGAACGTCATCCGGTCGCGGATCGGGCGATAGAGGAATTCCTGCTGCTGGTCCTTCGTCATCTGCATCGACTGGCCCCAGAGGCTCTTCGATGTGTCGAGCAGAGTCGCCAGGGTCGAGTTGTTGTGGGCCTCCTCCTTCTCCTGCACGGAGAGATCGCGCATGCCCGGGGTCGGATCGAACTTCTGCCACTGGTCATCGACGAACGCTTCCACCCAGGTGTGAGCGTGAAGCTGCCGGACCTCGTAGCGGCCCGACTGGACGTTGTACTGCCCCCCCTTGAAGCCGCTGATCATCCGTGCGGGGATCGACAGCGACCGGAGCATCATGGTCATCGCCGAGGCATAGTACTCACAGTGCCCGGACTTGCGGTTGACGACAAAATCGACGAGCGGATCGACCTTCGGGTCCTTGACGAAGTTCTTCATCGAGTACGTGAAATCGGTCGAATCGCGAAGCCGCTTCTCGATCCGCTGCGCGGCGTCGAGTTGGCGGGTCGTCCGCGGTCGCCGGGTGCCGACCACCTCCGCGGCGAAATCTCCCAGCGGGGTCAGGGAGTCCGGAACCTGAAGGAGCGTGGTGAGGTAGGCCCGGCGGCGGATCTCCGCCTCGAGGGTCATGGTCTGCGGCGGCTGCCCTTCGGTCATGCTGTAGACGCGATACGTCAGCATCTCCCTCCCGACCGGTGACCGGCGGTGGATCTCGAAGGATCTCTTGTCGAGGAAGATCTCGGCAATCCGGCTGTCCTCCACCGGATGGTTGTCGATCGCACCGACCGGAAAACCGACGGTAAACAGGACTTTCGTCCCGATCGGCTGCAGGCGGAAGGTCTGGACAAGGAGCCGACGGCGGTCAGGCGGAGCGACCGGAAAACCGCGAACGAGCTCCCGGTCGCGTCCGAGAGTCCAGCGTCCGTTGCTGTACTGCTCCAGGACCGAACCGCGATACATCGGTTCTCCCCGGATGATGTTGTCGACCTCGGTCGGCGTCAGTGCGACATCGGAGTTGAAGGGATGGAATTCGACGTCGAACACGAGGTCGGTGCTCTCCATCAATTCGCCGACATCGCCGAGGGAGACCGTCTCGGCGAAGCCGGTCAGCGGCTGCGTGTCATCCCCCCGGATCGCGACCCCCGAGATCCACATCCTGGGG
>JAEYWB010000621.1 GCA_023429275.1 Planctomycetota bacterium | reverse complement strand
AACTGCCGCCTTGCCCCGGGCCCCCGGGGCAGAACTATGCCGAGCCAGAGCGGGCCGCGGGCATGCCGACGAGGCACTCTTGCCCGGAATCAAATCAGCGGTTGTTGATGCTCGACTCGGTTTCAGCAGCGGACTACTCTCTGGTGAGGTGTCGAACGGGCTGTCGTTCGGCGCCTTCGAGTGTTCTTCTCGCGTGCGAATTGTGGAGTGGAGAATGGGATTTGTGGTCCTGCTGTTGAGCCTCATGGGGGCGGGAGACTGGCCGCAGTTTCGGGGGCCGGAATCCAATGGCCATGCCAAAGGACCGCAGACTCCGATGGAGTGATCCGACACCACCAACGTTGCCTGGAAGGTTCCTGTTCCGGGCCTGGGCTGGTCGTCACCGGTCGTTGCAGACGGCAAGGTTTTTCTGACAACAGCCGTACCAGACGGAAAGGGGCTGTCGTTGCGGGCCATGGCCTTCGATGCCGAGACAGGCGCCACGGTGTGGGATAAGGAGATCCGGGCGGTCAACGAGGCTCCGGCGATTCATTCCAAGAACAGCCACGCCAGCCCGACGCCGATCTGGCAGGAGGGAGCGGTCTTCGTCCACTTCGGCGCGCTCGGCATGGCAAAGCTTTCTGCCGCCGATGGATCAGTGATCTGGATGAATACGGACCTGGTCTATCCTCCCGTCCACGGCAGCGGGGGTTCTCCGGTGCTGCATGACGGCCGGCTGTATGTGGTGTGCGACGGCAGTACCAAGCCATTCGTGGCCGCGGTCGATGCAAAGACCGGCAAGACGGCCTGGAAGACACTCCGGTCGGTCCCCGCACGGATCAGCCACTCCTTCGTCACGCCGACGATCGTGACGGTGGACGGAAAGCCGCAGCTTCTTGCGCCCGGGCCGCAGCACATGGCCGCGTATGACCCGGTGACCGGCGAAGAACTCTGGAAGGTCCTCGCACCGGGATGGTCCGTGATTCCGCAGCCCGCCATCGGACATGGAATGGTCTTCTACAACCACGACTACGACTCTCCCGAGATGATGGCGGTCAAGCTCGGCGGCCGCGGGGACATCACCGAGTCGCACGTCGCCTGGAGAATGAAGCGCGGAGCGCCGAGTACCCCGTCACCCCTCCTGGTCGGCGACGAGCTGTACTTCATCTCGGACCTGGGGGTCGCGACCTGCGTCGACGCGAAGACCGGCACGCAGCACTGGCAGAAGCGTCTCGGAGGCAACTACTCCGCATCGCCCGTTTTTGCGAATGGCAACGTCCTGTTCCTCAGTGAAGGTGGAGAGGCGACCTGGGCAAAGCCGGGACAAGAATACCACGAGATCCGGACGAACACCGTGCCTGGACGCACTTTCGCAACGCCCGCCTTCTCGAATGGGGCGATGTACCTGCGAACGGACGAGCATCTGTACAAGATCGCGAAGTTCGGACGCACAACGGCGACCAGCGTCATTGATCGTTCTCGCAATCAGCCGCCGCTCACCGCCACGTCGATGAACCGGAGTGCCATTCAAACGGCCTCCGGCGCGTTCACCGCTTCACTTCAGTCCCGGCGAGTCAATCCATAACCAGAAGCGGCTGCCCCACCGGCGGTGTGCCGCACTCTCCCCATGAGCTCATCCGCGGACTGCGGCTTCGATGGCGGCGATGTCGACCTTCTTCATCGTCATCATGGCGTCAAAGGCGCGCTTGGCCGCCGCCTTGTCGGGGCCCATGACGGCGCGGGTCAGAGCCAGCGGAGTGATCTGCCAGGAGACTCCCCACTTGTCCTTGCACCAGCCGCACATGCTCTCCTCGCCGCCGTTCCCGACGATGGCGTTCCAGTAGCGGTCGGTCTCTTCCTGGTCGACCGTCGCGACCTGAAACGAGAAGGCCTCGCTCTGCTTGAAGTGCGGTCCGCCGTTGAGGCCAATACAGGGGATGCCCATCACGAAAAACTCGACGGTCAGCACGTCTCCCTCCGATCCGGAGGGGGAATCGCCCGGGGCATGATGCACCGGACCGACCGAGGAGTCGGGGAAGGTCGCGGCATAGAATTTCGCCGCATCCTCCGCGCCCCGGTCATACCAGATGCAGATCGTGTTCTTGGCTGGCTTGGTCATATGAGGTTCTCCCTTGTTGAGGCCGCAAACCCGGTGGCAACGATGCGTTCCAGGGGCTTGAGCGGCGTGAAGTTCTGTGAATCCCTCTTCAGCCGGGCCGGTTGAGAGGGGGTGAGACTACGTCCGTTCTGATTTGGTCCTGCCGGGTGAAAAGGTCGCGAGGTCCGCCGCTCAGGGGACCAGGATGACGCCGAGTTCTTCCGGCTCGAAGACCTGGCGGAGTTCGACTTCTGCCTCATCGAGCGGCGCTTTCCCGAGCCACTCGAGAGCTTCCTCTCTCGAGCCCACCTGCCAGAGCCAGTAGCCCGCGACGAGCTCCTTTGTTTCGGCGAAGGGCCCGTCCATTGCCGTCCGCCGTCCCTTCGAGAACCTGATCCGCGTCCCTTTCGAGCTGGGATGGAGCGCGTCGACGGCGAGTAGCACGCCTGCCCTGGCGAGTTCCTGATTGAACTTCACCAGATCGGCAAGGTGCTTCTCGTCGGGGAGAAGGCCCGCCTCGTAGTCCTCGTTCGCCTTGAAGAGAACCATGAATCGCATTGGTGGCATTCCTCTTGTGGAGGCCCGCGGCGAAAGTCGACCGGGCGTTCACTGCTGCGTCGATCGGGCCGGATGAGATTCGACGACTCGAACGGGCTTTTTTCAGAGAACTGTGAGAAGACGAAAACTTGCCCCATGGAGAGCACGCTTCGTGATGCAATGGTTTGTGTCGTCAGTGGTTACGGGAACAATGCGAAGTCGATCCGACTTTCTCCATCGGTCGATACCAGCACCGGGACCGGGATTTATGGATTGGAATATTCGACTGGCGGTGTCAAAAGATGTCGCGGCCGGGCCCTGAACGCCAGCGTCGATCGGCTGACTTCAGAGAACACACGGCGGTCTCGAGGGACCAGGCTTGGAGTCCGCCTGGCCCATCCGCGGCCGCCGTGAGGGGGGCTGGACCGATCTGCCGAGGGTGAAATAATGACCTGTCGAGCGATCGAGTGGCCCTGACTCCGTCGTGACGTTTCGACAGAAGCCGCTCCGTCCTGCGACCCCGAAGTCGATGCGGGACATGTCGGCAGTCCACGATCGGATGCCCGCGTCATGGCCCGTCTCTCCATTCTCGATCTCGCGTTCGTTCCCGCCGGCAGTACGCCCGGCGACGCGCTGCGGAACACGCTCGACCTCGCACGGCACGCCGAACGTTGGGGCTATCACCGCTACTGGCTCGCCGAGCACCACAACATGATCGGGATCGCGAGCGCCGCGACTGCCGTCGTTATTGGAGCTGTCGCCGCGGCCACCAGTACGATTCGAGTCGGGGCGGGGGGAATCATGCTTCCCAACCACGCTCCGCTGATCATTGCCGAACAGTTCGGGACTCTCGCGGCCCTTTACCCGGGACGGATTGATCTCGGACTTGGACGTGCCCCCGGGACCGACCCGTTGACGATCCGGGCGCTGCGCCGCACTCTCGACAGTGCCGAGCGGTTCCCGCAGGATGTCCTCGAGCTTCAACACTACTTCGAGCCGGCCCAGCCTGCGCAGGCCGTGCAGGCGGTCCCGGGAGCGGGGTTGGACGTCCCTCTCTGGATCCTCGGCTCGAGCCTGTTTGGCGCGGAGCTCGCGGGACGTCTCGGGCTCCCGTATGCGTTCGCCTCACACTTCGCACCAACACATCTGCACCAGGCCCTCGCGATCTACCGCCACGAGTTTCAGCCCTCCCGGCAGCTCGAGCGGCCCTACTCCGCCGCGGGAATCAACGTTTTCGCGGCCGACACCGACGCCGAGGCGCGGCGGCTCTTCACATCGGCCCAGCAGCAGTTCACACGTCTCATTCGCGGGACGCGGGGGTTGCTCCCTCCGCCGATCGACTCGGTCGAGAGCGACTGGACTCCGGCGGAGGAGGCCCAGGTGTCATCGATGTTGAAGTGCTCGTTCGTGGGATCGAAAGAAGCGGTCCGCGCCGGTCTGGCGGAGTTCCTGGAAGAGACAGGTGTCGACGAGCTGATCGTTGCGTGCGCGATGTATGACCCGGCCGCGCGGCTCCGCTCCTACGAACTGCTGTCGGAGCTTTGGCCCCTTCTGGCCTGAAAGTGCGTCCGTCCTTGAAGACGGCTGCCGGCTGCGTTGCGGCACGGTGACGAGGGCGTGCCGAGAGAGAACCCGCGGGAAGAGTGCACCGGATGTCGGTCGCATCTCTTCAGCTCGACATCAGTCAACCAGATCCAGTTGAAGTTCGTTGGGGCCGTCGGCCTTGATCTCGGGTGTCAGCGGCGTGGTCCTGACGCTGGCGTACTTCGCGGGGAGGGTCGACTTTCCCGGATCCTTCCCGAACACCCGCGACGTGTACGCGTCTGCGTCCTCTCCAGGCTGTTGCTGAAGCTCCGGAACGAGCTTTACCACAGTGGCCCGATGGCTTCCCGGGACGGCACCGTCCCTGTCGTCGAAGGTCGACAGCTGGAATCGACCGGCAGAACTGGTTGTTCCGGTTGCCGCCTGGGGGACCTTGTCCGCCAGGAGGCTCACGACCGCCCCTTCAACAGGCTTCCCCCGGTACGTCACCGTCCCGGTCACGGGGACCGTGCGGGGCCGCTCCGGAGCGGCTGTCCCACATCCCGTCGCGGCCAGCAGGCACAGGACTCCCGCGGCCCTCCGAACCATCACGTCAAACTTCATCACGAACGACCTGCACGCTCTGGGAAACGGGAAACCGGATGCGGAAGAGGGATCTCAGAATTCCTGAACGGCCTTGTTGTCCCGGCGGTCGCCAAGCCGCTGGTAGTTGTCGTAGTCGATATTCGCGGCGATGAACCGCACGGAGCCGTCGACGAGGACGAAGTGCGCGCCGCCGACGTGCATCGACTTGAATGCGATCGCCGTTGCACGCGAGCTCAGGTCGTTGCATCCGATCGTGCTTCCGTTGCCCGGGCAGCCGCTGGCGTTGATCGGATAGTTCAGCGGCCCCGTCGTCGACGCCCACAGCGCGGAGGTGCTCCACCAGCCGCGATTCGTGTGGTCCGAACACATCGGAACGATTTCCCCCGCGAGGATCGTGTTGGACGAGCCATCGGTCGCGTCGTTGATCCTGGCTCCCCAGGCCTCCATTGCGAACATCCCGGAGACGAGATTTCCGCGGTTCGTGAACGGTTCACCAGGACCATTGCCGAAGTGGTTCCCCGGATAGGCGGCGCAATTGATCATCCGCTGGGCGCCAACAGAGGGGGAATAGCTCGACAGTGCGATGGAATTCGAGGCGTTGATGCCCCCGGCCGGATCGGTGGGACACGTAAACACCGCGATCTTCTTGTTGAAGATCTCCGCCCGGTTCTGATTGGCCTCGATGTCGAGATCGAAGTTGAGCTTGTTGTACATCGCCGCCTGATCGATGTGCGGCAGCAGCTTCAGCAGCACGCTCCCCTTGCGATGGTTGCCCGCTTCCCACGCCCGGTTGAGCGCGATCTCGACCCCGCCGCTGATCGGAAACTGGCCCGCCACCTCGTGGTAGTTGTGCATCGCGATTCCAATCTGCTTGAGATTGGACTGGCACTGAGCCCGGCGTGCGGCTTCGCGCGCCTGCTGCACAGCCGGCAGAAGGATCCCCTCGAGCACGGCGATGATCGCGATGACGACAAGCAACTCAATCAGCGTGAACCCGCGGCGGCGGGTCGAATGTCCGTACATCTTGTGAAGCCGGGAGTGATGACGGCGACGTCACCTGAGCAGGCAGGCGGGCTGTCGACGTGCGGGGAAGGAATCAGGCAGGTGGGGCAAACAGGTGGGCAACAATGTGGGACTTCA
>JAEYWB010000568.1 GCA_023429275.1 Planctomycetota bacterium | reverse complement strand
GGGACTGTGAACGTGCTGAGGAGGGAGGAATCTTACACCGTTGCACAACGTAGACCTCTGACAAGGCCGGTTGTTTCACCTCTCGCCATGGGAAAGCCCCCGGTGACGACTTGGGAGAATTCCTGGTCCTTCCCGCCGTCATCCGAGGGTGAAGCGGGGCTCTCGGTCAGCAATTTGTCGCTCACCGTCGAAAGAAAGGCGAGGAGGCGATCACGGCATCCGGCTTGCATCGGAGTTCGTCGGCGACGAATTCTTTCGAGGGAAGATCAATGCTCACACCGGCCGGAGTTCTTCTCATCTGGTTGCGGGGGATTCTTTCCGTGGCTCTCCTCGTGGCCGCGGGATGGCTGGTCTTCGAGTGGTCCGAGAGGGCGCAGCAGGGGGAGCCGGTCCGGCAGGCGGAGACAGCCACCGGTGAGGCATCACCCCCGCGGGATCCTTCGGCGCCGGACTCCGAGGTGACCGCGCCGCGTCGGTCGTTGCGAGACTGGCGGCCGGGTTGGGACGAACCAACGGCTCTCCTGGCGGGGGCCGTGGCGCTGCTTCTCTTGAGTTCGGCCGGCCGGTTTGTCGGTCCTTGGCTGCTCCGAAAGTCAGGCCCCGATGTTCCGTCGATGGAAGGAGGAGACGCTCTTCATCTCGTTCGACCGGACGGGACGAGGCTCCATGTCCGGACCTTCGGCCCGGCGGGACCGACGATCGTCGCGAGCCATGGCTGGGGAACCGACTGCGAAGAATGGGCCTACCTCCGGCGACTTGTGGAGCACGGCTGGCGAGTGATCGTGTGGGATATGCCAGGGATGGGCCGATCAGGCCGCCCCGGCAACGACGACTACAGCATGGAGAAGTTCGCCAACGACCTTCGCGCGGTCGTGCAGGTGGCAGGAGACCAGCCGGTGGTCCTTTGCGGCCACAGTATCGGAGGAATGACAACACTGACCTTCTGCCGCTTGTTTCCCGAGCTCCTTGGGAAGCGGATCAGGGGCTTGATCCTCGCCCACACAACCTATCGCAATCCTGTCCGCACAATGTGGGGAGCGACGTTCCTCTCGGCGATCGAGCGGCCGGTCATCGTCCCTCTCCTTTATCTTCAGATCGCGCTCTCTCCGATCGTGTGGCTCATGAACTGCCTGAGCTATTTCAACGGCTCGATCCACTGGTCGAACACATTCACCGGCTTCGGCGGCACCGAGACCCGCCAGAAGCTGGACTTCATCTCCCGATACTCATTGACCACCGCCCCGGCCGTGCTGGCCCGCGGCTGCCTGGGAATGCTCAGGTACGACGTCGAGAATGTGCTGCCGCATATCCCGATTCCGGTCCTCTGCCTAATCGGGGACAGGGACCCGGTCACGCCCCCGACCGCCAATCGGCACATCTCCGACAACGCCCCGGCCGGACGCTACCGCGATCTCGCTCCTGCGAAGCACTACGGGTTCTTCGAGCACGACGAGGCCTTTCTTCAGACGGTCTCCGAGTTCTGCTCGAGCGTGGTGTCCGAACTCTGGAGCCCTGTCGAGTCTCAGCGCCGAGGGGCATGAGCTGGGAGAGACTTTGCGATGCCGAGGTTCATCAAGGAAGGCTGGACGCTTCTGCGTCAGACGGTTTCCGACTGGATCGAAGATCGGGCTCCCGAACAGGGGGCCGCTCTCGCCTTCTACACGGCGATCTCCCTGGCTCCCCTGCTTGTGCTGCTCCTCCGGCTGGTGGGAATGGTGTTTGACGAGGGAGCGGCCCGGACCGAGATCGACCATCAGACGAACAGCCTGATCGGTAAGGAGGGAGCGGAAGCGATCGCCGCCATGATCGAGAACGGGGCCGCGAAGGGGACAGGTCTTGGCACGACGCTGCTGAGCCTTGCGACGCTCCTGTTCGGAGCATCGGGTGTCTTCGGGCAGCTTCAGCAAAGCCTGAACACGATCTGGGAAGTCGAGGCGAAGCCGGGACGGGGAATCTGGGGATTCTTCCGGGACCGGTTCCTGTCGTTCGCCATGGTGATGGGGATCGCCTTTCTGCTGCTCGTTTCGCTTGTCATCAGCGCAGGGCTGGCGGTGGTCGGCACCTACCTGGATCGGCTTCCTCCCGCGTTCGAATTCGTCGGACGCGTGCTGAACTTCGTCCTCTCGACGGGAGTCATCACCATCCTGTTCGCCCTGATGTTTAAGGTGCTCCCGGACGTCCGGATGTCCTGGCGGGACGTCTGGCTCGGAGCGTTCGTGACGGCGATCCTGTTTGCAATCGGCAAGGCGGCGATCGGCCTTTACCTCGGGCAGAGTGCTCTCGCTTCGTCGTACGGGGCAGCCGGCTCGTTCGTCGTCCTCCTGGTGTGGATCTACTATTCCGCGCAGATCCTCTTCTTCGGGGCCGAGCTCACGCAGGTCTATGCCAATCGCTACGGCAGCCGGATTCGCCCCGCGGAGAATGCTGTCAAGAAGTCCGAGAGGTAAGGCCGGTTCAGGTCGGGCACGCATCGGACAGGACGCTTTGCTCGGCTCGCTTGAAAGCCCTCCCCCTGCCGGAGCCCGCAGCGTCCCATTGCCCATTCGGTGCTGTCTGTCCGCAGGTTCAGCCCGGCGGCGGCGCGTCGCTGCACGCGGCCGGCGTCGAACGATGGGCCCGTTCCACATGCGGGCGATCGTCGCCGGTCTCGTCGGCCCGTTCGAGAAGGCGCAGCTGCTCGGTCCGCTTGCGCCGCCGGACCAGTTGCGACACGCGATCTTCGACAAGTTTCGCGCTCTCTTCGCCCAGCGTCTTGCTCTGCTGATGGAGCGTCACGTTCTCCTCCCCCGCTCTCTCAGCAAGCCGACGAAGAACGCCTCTCCAGGTCCGATTCTGGAAGTACCAGGCGATCGTCCATTCGGCGAGCCAGTCGAGGTAGCTCCCGGAGCGGACATGGATCTCGATCAGGAAGCGAGTGGAACTCCCTTCAGGGAGGGTTCGGAACTCGACCATGCCGGCCAGGGGATGCCCTTCGACCGTCGCGAATGTGACATGCGTCGGCTCGCACTTCTCCACGCGGATCTGAATGTGCCCGCGCAAGGGAAGCCGGGCGGTAAACGTCGCACCCGGAGTGACGGCCCCGGGAGCCCCGGGTTCCGACTGGAAGTCAATCGGCATGATCTCGGCAACCTGGGCCTTGAAGAGATCCATCAGTTCGTGGGGCCCTCCTGCCTGGGGGCCGAAGTCCGCCCAGAACCGTTTCCGTTGGAGAGAGCCGATCCCATCCGACGGGAGCTGTTCGGGGACGTCGTCGACCAGGCGCCGCAACCCTTCGTCGAGAGAGGTCGGCCGGCGACCGAGGATGGCGGCAAGCCGGTCGTGTTCCGGATTCCGGATGATGTTCTCCTCCAGAAGCATCGTCAGCTTCGCTTCACTGATCGGCAGTTTCGATTCAGGGCTCGCGCCCCCCAGGAGCGATCCGCACCACTGACCGGCTTTGAGCACCCCTCGGACAATTGACGACGGAATGCCGATCGCCGGTCGTTCGCGTCTTGTGAAGGCCTGGAGCTTCTCGATCAGCTCCCGGACCGTCAGGACCTCCTCACCTGCGAGCTCGACGATCTGGTGGTTTACATCCGGCGAGTCGACGCAGACCGTCAGGGCCGCCCCGAGATCTTCGAACCAGATCGGTTGAAAGCGTTGATCCCCCCCGTCCAGCACAGGGACCGCCGGCAGGGCGCGGACCATCTTGAGAATGGTTGAGATCGTCTCATCCCCGGGCCCGTAAACACCACCGGGACGGACGATCGTCCATTCCCTGGGAAAGGCTCGAACGAGTCCTTCCGCCTCGCGCTTGGAACGGTGGTAGTCCGATTCCCCGCGGTCGGCGCCGAGCGACGAGACATACACGAACCGGCGAACACCGGATCGCTCCGCCTCCGCGAGCAGATGGCGGACACCCTCCACATTGACCCTGGCGAACGTCACGTCCGGAGGCTGCTCCTCCACGATCCCCGCAATGTGAAGCACGACATCGATATCGCGCGTGCAGTTCTCCAGAGAAGAGGGGGTGGTGATATCACCATCCCGTCCGCAGACCTGCGGCGGCCAGGCTTCGCAGCCCTCTGTCGCGTGCCGGGCAAGAAGCGTGACGGTGTGACCGGCCCGCAGGAGAGCCGGGATTGCCCCCTCGGCGATGACACCCGTTCCACCGACGACCAGGACATTCATCGCGGCGACTCACTTCGACGGCCGAGCCGATGGAACCGTCTCACTGTTCGCGAGGTCCTCGGTGCGGTATGTCGACCAGACGAGTTCGCCGTCCGGTGCTCCCGGCTCCATCTCCGCGCCGCGGACCTCCGCGAGTGTCTTCTCGATCTGCTTCAGCCGGGCGGGATCACGATCGTGGCCGACAATCTTCTTCTTCCGTTGCCCCTCGGTCTTCAGGGCCTGCGAGATCGGGGCCTCGACATACTCCCACTCCTCGCCGGGAGGCCAGGGGCCGTTCCCGGTATTCCAGTCCCCGCGTTCCTCCTCACCGTGGGACATGTTGTAGTAGGTGTGGGTGAAGCGCGGATCTCCCTGCAGGACCCCGGGGGGGAAGTTCGGATCGATCGAGCCGAGCGCGGCCGAGAACTGCTGGAAGTGGGCGATTTCCCGGGTCATCAGGAACTTCAGCGTCTCCTGGACATGCGGATCGTCCGTGAACTTCAGCAGCATCTCGTAGACGATCTTGGCGCGGGATTCGGCCCCGATGTTCGATCGAAGGTCGACCGTCAGCTCACCATTGGCGTTGACGAAGGATCCCGACCAGAAGTTTCCCCGGCTGTCGGTCAGCATCGGACCACCTCCTGATTCGCACAGGAAGTGTGGATTGTCCATCGCCATGGCGATGACATCCGTTTTGGAGACGGAACCGTCTCCCATCTGCGCGACCAGGTTCCCCTCGGCGGACTTCTTCAGCTCGGCACTGACGCCGTCGAGCAGGAGAGTGATCGTCGCGCCGACGATCTCGAGGTGGCTGAACTCCTCGGTCGCGATATCCATGAGGAGGTCGTACTTGTCCGGGTGCGAGCGGCGGCAGCCGAAGGCCTGCACGAAGTACTGCATGGCCGCTTTCAGCTCACCATTTCCCCCTCCGAACTGCTGAAGAAGCAGGTTGGCAAATCGGGGATCAGGCTGCGTGACGCGAACATCGAACTGAAGATCCTTAACGTGCTGAAACATAAAGACCTCGTGCGGCTGTGAGTGGACAGCCCTGCCGGATGCAGCCGATGTGCCATTCGCACGCTCATCGTGTGGATCCGGAAATTTGCTGATAGAAGGGCGCCTTCCCGCCCCTCTTCATCCATCAGTCTGGTTGCCGTCGCCCTCCCCCTGGACCGGTCCATGCGATGTTCACTCTCAGGCGAGCGGGCGTTTCCGCGCGCTGAACGAAAGGGCGAGGTCGGCGGTGGCCTCTTCGGCATTTTTTCTCTTCACCGTGGCGGAGGCCGCCGAACGAAAGGCGGTCGGCTCGCGGACCACGGACCGGGTCGGTCCGGCGCGAGACGGTGTTTCCAGAGCGAGGTGCGGAATGAAGATTCGATCCTGCGTGGTGATTCTCACCCTCCTGTCGGTGATGGCCGTCACGTCGTCTTCGGAGGCCGGTCGATGGCGACGCGGCGGCTGGCACAGAGGGGGTGGCTGGTATGGTGGGTACTACGGCGGGCACTACGGTGGGGGCTGGTACGGCGGGGGAGTTGCTGGAGGGGGCTGGTACGGCGACGGCGGGTACGGATGCGCCGAGGTCGCTCCGGTGATCTACGGGGGAGATTCCGTCTGCTGTGATCAAGGCGTCCCTGTTGACCAGGCGGTGATCCAGTCAGGCCCGGATTATGTTGCGCCGGCGACCTGGAGCGGCCCGGAAGCCGTCTGCTGTTACTGACTCTCCGGTATCCCGGACACGTCGGCCCAAGTGTCGATCGAATCGATCCTTGGGCCGGCGATGTTTCGAATGAACCAGAGATTCCCCGGGACCAGAATTGGAAGAGCCTCTGACTGCTATGGGGCCCTGCCCGGCGGGCTGATCTCTCTCGGAAGCCCTTTTCTTCTTCCCGTGATGTCTGCAGCGGGATGGGCTTGTTTCGACGCGATCGTGCCTGGAGAGGAACCGGGCCAGAAAACATTGCCACTCTTTGCCGGAGAGGGCCTGGTGGGGCGACCGGGAACGGCGCCGAAGAGATCGAGCGATCTCTGGCCTCTCGACGCGAATCGGGGAAGTGACACTCCATCGAAGGCTCCCATGGCAGGAAGCGATGGGGCCGTCGGCGTCCCGGTGGGCATCGGGTTTGTGTTTTCCCTCATTGAGGGTAGGGTGAGTACCGCCTTCGCTTGCTGGTTGCCGATCTGGGCGAGGTCGACAAGACAACGTCTATGAGTTTTCGTGAGTGAAGAGAGTTGGATAGCGCGAACATGAGAAGTCGAAAATGGCTGCTGCTGGTCGTTGTCGCTGCACTGACAGGGGGCATCGCGTACTTCACCTGGCAATTCCTGCAACCCGCGAAGCTTCGCGAGGGTTTCGCCCGCAGCAATGGCCGCATTGAAGCGGTCGAGATCGACATCGCCACGAAGACCGCGGGGCGGCTCATGGAGATGCTCGTGGATGAGGGGGATTTCGTTTCCGCCGGGCAGACCCTCGCCCGGATGGATACTGACGTGCTCGCCGCTGGAATGCGCGAGGCTCACGCCGATCACCGCCGGTCGAAGACCGCGGTGGATGCCGCGAAGAGCAGCGTCCAGCAGCGGGAAAGTGAAAAGGCGGCCAGCCTGGCAGTGGTCGCTCAGCGAAAGGCGGAATTGGATCTCGCCCGCAAGCAAAAAGACCGGGCGGATCGACTCGCGATGTCGGATGCCGCGACCGCCGAGGAGCGTGACGAGCGCCATGCAGCCTACTTCGGCGCCGAGGCGGCACTCAAGACGGCGGAGGCGAACGTATCTGCCACCGCTGCGGCCATTGCCACGGCAAAGTCGCAGGTGACCCAGGCGGAAGCGGCTGTCGAGGCCGCTCAATCACGGAGCGAGCGCCTCCAGGTGGACATCGAGGACAGCACACTCAAAGCGCCCCGCGACGGCCGGGTGCAGTACCGGACTGCCCAGCCCGGAGAGGTATTAGGTGCGGGCGGGAAGGTGCTGAACATGGTCGATCTTGGTGACGTGTATATGACCTTCTTCCTGCCGACCGCCGAGGCCGGCCGGGTCCGTATGGGGACCGAGGTTCACCTGGTGATGGATGCGGCGCCGCAGTATGTCATTCCGGCCAGGGTGTCCTACGTCGCAGACGTCGCTCAGTTTACCCCCAAGACCGTCGAGACGTATGAGGAGCGTCAGAAGCTGATGTTCCGGGTCAAGGCGAGAATCGACCCGGACCTTCTGCACAAGTACATCAAGAGCGTCAAGACTGGTTTGCCAGGGATGGCGTACGTGCAACTCGACAGCAAAGCCGAGTGGCCCGACGACATCCAGGTGAGGTTGCCGGAATGAGCGCCTTTCGGGTGGACGATGCGAATCGCCGCTGCGGCCCGGCGCCCGTCGCTCGGCTGACTGGTGTCGGGTTGACCTACGGCCGGACGCGGGCTCTCGACGCCGTCACCCTCGAACTGCCGGCCGGAGGGATCGTCGGACTGATCGGACCGGACGGGGTCGGCAAGTCCAGCCTGCTGGCGTTGATTGCCGGGGTCCGCCGGAAACAGGCGGGTCGGGTCGAGGTTCTCGGCGGCGACATGGCCAGCGCCGAGCATCGTCGACGGGTGTGCCCCCAGATCGCGTACATGCCGCAAGGGCTGGGCAAGAACCTCTACCCGACGCTGTCAGTGTTCGAGAACGTCGATTTCTTCGGCCGGCTGTTTGGTCACAGGCGAGCGGAGCGGCACCGCCGCATCGCCGAGCTGCTGACGAGCACCGGACTCGCCCCGTTCGCCGACCGGCCGGTCGGGAAGCTATCCGGCGGCATGAAGCAGAAGCTCGGGCTCTGCTGCTCGCTGATCCACGACCCGGACCTGCTCATCCTCGACGAGCCGACCACTGGGGTGGACCCACTCTCCCGCCGCCAATTCTGGGAGCTCATCGATCGCATCCGGGCCGACCGGCCGGGGATGAGCGTGGTTGTTGCCACCGCCTATATGGACGAGGCCGCCCGGTTCGACTGGCTGGTCGCGATGAACGCCGGCCGCATTCTCGCCACCGAAACGCCGGGGGAACTGCTCGCCCGCACGGGCGCGCAGTCGCTGGAGGCGGCTTTCATCTCACTCCTGCCAAAGGAGATTCGCAACACTCACCGCGAGATGGTGATCCCGCCCCGCCCTGCGTCCGGCGGTGAGGTCGCCATTGAGGCGATCGACCTGACGAAACGGTTCGGCGACTTCGTCGCCGTGGCCCGGGTCAACTTCCGTATGGCGCGGGGGGAGATCTTCGGCTTCCTCGGGTCCCACGGGTGCGGCAAGACGACGCCCATGA
>JAEYWB010000535.1 GCA_023429275.1 Planctomycetota bacterium | reverse complement strand
GGGCAGCCCTGCTGAGCGGCTTTGCCGCCCTGAACGGCGGATGGATCGCAGTTCTGTTCGCGCCTCTCGCGATTATTTTTCTCGGTGTCGCGATCTGGGGTTCCGGCGTCGCATCCTGCCCGAACTGCGGAGCCCGGCTGACGGGGTTGATGACGTCCGCCGATGAGCGGTGCAATCACTGCGGCCGCTATGTCGAGGTCCGGCAGCGCCGGGCCTGGGAGATCGACCCGGAGCGAGTTGACGAAAATCGGCCCTTCGCAATCCCGCTCGGCGAATCCTTCCGGATGCCGGAGCTGTGCGCAGCGTGCGGTCGCCCCGCTGCGAAGTTCGAGACCGTCTGTATGGAAACGAGAGAAAGTTCGTCTGCGATCAGCCTGACCGTGGGCGTCTTCCAGAACAGCGTTTCCGTCCCTCATTGCGATGCTCACTCGGGAAGGGGACGGCTTGATCGCGAGGGAGTCCAGGGGCCCGCCTCGCCCATGACGCTTGTCACAGTCCTCAGAGTCAAATCGTATCGCTTCTACCTCGAGTTCCTGAGGATGAACCCTGAGTGCATTGCCCTGCTTCGAAATGCCAGCGGCGATCACGGCGATGCCTCAGGCAGGCCGGGCGAGTCGCTGTCGCAGGAGCCAGGCCATTAGCGCCACGGGAATCAGGACGGCAGCCAGGAGCAACAGCGACCGCCAGTTCGAACGTCCCGACATCTCTCCGGCCGTCTCGATCGTCAGGTCGCGGATCCCCGGCAGGCGGTTCCACTGACGTTCGACGTCGACGAGATCCACAGGCTCTTCGACGGTGAGCCGGTTGTCGGCATCGATCAGTCCCCGTTGGCCGGTGCGGAGAATCGTCGGCGCGGCAGATCCCTCCGTCAATTCCAGCTCACCATCAAGCATTGTGATCGTGGTCAGCCCCTCTCGAACGTCGTAAATCATCTCTGTCCCCCGATCGCCGCCCCTCCAGCTACCCTGGCGAATGTAGAATCGCCGATTCAGCGCCTTTTGTGTGACGATTCGGACTTTCCCCGTCACGATGTGCAGGGCCTCCTGCAGGTCGAATGCGAAGTCGCCGGTCGAGTTCAGTCGGGCCTCAAAGTGAAACACCGTGTCGGGGCCGCCGATCACTGTCACCTCTCCGGAAATCAGTTTCACCGCTCCGTCCGGCCCCGTGTGAATCGGGATCGTGCCGCCGTCTTCCGTATTCGTTGTCAGAGGCCGACGATTCCCGTTCAAGTCCTGGTCGAAGACCGTCCCCGTCATCGCCATGACGCGGGCGGCGTGTGTCTTCGCATACAATGACGCGACAAACGGCGCAATCTCTCTGCTCACGAGGTCGTCGGCTTCTCTCGCGATGTCTTCCGTCACGCGATTGTTCTCGAGAATCTCCGTGCGAAGTCGCGTCGTATCGGCCAGGAGCGCCCGGCGCTTGTCGTTCAACTTGAAGGCCCAGTCCCGACAGTCGTCCGAGCCTCGACGGGGACCGACACGACCGCATTTCTCGTCATACAACTTGTATTCGGCAACCAGCTTGTCCAGCTCGGCCCGCAGGCCCGGAAGTGCGGCTTTGCAATGGGTGTCCAGGTTCCACGCCGTCCAGCTAGCCTGAGCGGCCCGGTCGTTCAGTGCCTTGATGCGGCCGTTCAGGTCCGACAACCGATCTCGAAAGGAATTCCGCTCACGATCGGACAGCCCTTGCGCCTTGAGCCACAGTTCCGGCAAGGGCAGCTCGGGATCTCCCAGACGGATCACCGGTGTCCCTATGAATTTGACTGCCGGAACTTCGACGGAGAGACGTTCGTCCTGTCCGACAGCCGTCGCCCCTCCGCCCGAAAAGAGCAGTCCGATCCATGTCGCGACGATCATCATGGCGGACACGGACGACAAACGCCGTCGCTGAACCTCCGGGCCATCCGCGTCAAACCTGGGCGAACGCGGGTTCTGCCGCGGAGGCATTCGAGGCGGCGAGAACTTCCTGGAGAAACATGCCGTAGTGAGGAGGGACATCTGGAACACCCTCGAGTCGGACTTGAGTCGTGAGAATCCCGTGAGCCGGGCCGAACCGGCCCCGATCGGCCTCGACCAGTGCCAGACCGAGCGTGCACTCGAATCGAATCTGAGCAGCCACGGCCGACCGATCCGCTTCGGACAGTTCTCTCCCGACCTTCTGGGAGAGAACGGCCGGGAACTGTGCGGCATGATCGAAACCTGCTTCGAACGTGTGACGCGCCGCTTCATGCTGACGTTCCAGGAGTTGCGCGATCCCCTTCAAAACGGAGCTGACGAGGAGAGTTTCCGGAGGAGTCTGACGATAACGTGACTGCAATCGGAGATCCGAGGCGCACAGCCACGCAGCGACGGCCATCTGATTGCCGAATCGACCGAAGGGCTGCTCACAAATGAGACGGACGTAGGCTTCGGACAGCTCTTCGTAGTCGAGATGGGAGAAAGCGCTGGCCAGGCGAATCGATGCCGCTTCCGCGCAGCCCGGGGCGAGCCTTTCGAGGTCCTGCAGCGCCTTCCAGCTTCGCTGTCGATCTTCCGGAGGGCGAAGACAATCCCATGCCAGCCAGGCCAGCGTCTCCCCGGTGGCGGTCGAGGTCGGGACGCTGCTGGAGAGCAGGGATCGACCTTCGGCCACTCGTCCTGCCCAGAGAGACTTCATCGCCGAGAGGAGCGGGTCTCCCGGGGAGATGACCGACTCGACGGATGACAGAGGATGCTCACTGTTGGCCAACGGGGCAGGCGTTTCGGAGGCCGCCGGGGCAGGAGGCGTCGTCGGCGTCATCGTGATGTTCCCGACGTCGTGAGCGATGACGGGTGTCGCAGGCCGAGACGCGGCGGTCGGAGTGTCACTGGAGGGCCCGGGTGGCTTCGATTGACGCTTCGGCACTCGCCCGGCGAGCAGATAGGCCAGTGCCCCGCTCAGCCAGACTGCCGAGTACGAGATCACTTCCTGCCACTCTGTTGATGGTCTGCCGAAAGGTCGAAACGCCAGGAGGGCGGTTGCGGCCGCGAACAGGATCGTCACTGGCCAGTGCCGCCAGAGCTGATTCAGACCAGCGAGGCGATAGAGAACGAGACCGAGTGCCGTGGTCATCAGCCAATAGACCGCCGGACTTTTGTCGATCAGCCTGACCAGTTCCTCGGGCATTTCGGTCCCCTATTGCAGGTGCTGCTGAATCTCCCGCAGCAGGGATTCGATCGCTGGCCGAAGCGGTTCCTGGGGCGGAAACAGATCAAGAGCCCGCTGAAGATCCTTTTTCGCGCCCTGCCAGAGATCGGCCGCCCCCTCCGGACGGGCATCGGCCAGGGACGCGCGGGCGCTCCCTCGCGTCACATAGGAGGCAGGGAGGTCAGGACGGAGCTGGATGGCACGGCTCGCATCGCTGATCGCCCCGTCGAAATCCTCCATCTGTCCTCGCAGGTCCGCCCGGAATGCGTAGGCGAGGTACTGACCCGGAGACTCGCGCAGCACCTCGTCATAGTCGGCCATCGCTCCCGATCGATCCCCGACGTGCGACTTTGTCGAGCCGCGCAGGCAGCGGATGATGGAGTCGCCAGGCTCAATCCGGAGAACAGCATCGAAATCGGACAGCGCGAACCCGAAGTCTCCGCTCTTCAGCCACTTCATTCCCCGGAATGCGAGTGCTTCAGGGTTCTCCGGCTTGAGCTGCAAGGCTCGATCGAACGCCGCCGCAGCCCGCGCGGGGCGCTCCGCTTCGAATTCGTCGGCGTATCCCCGGGCGACATAACGGTTCGAGAGAATCTCCCGAAGTTCCGGGCTGAGTTCCGTTGCGGCCCGTTCGTCCCCTCCTTCAAGACGCAGATAAAACCAGGTGGCTCGAAACTCCGGTTCGTCGGGCTCAATGCGGATCGCCATGGCGGCGTCGCAGATCGCGGCCCGCCAGTCGCCGAGATGCCAGTGCGCCAGGGCCCGCCGTTCATACAGTTCGGCCCACGAGGGAGAGCGGTCGAGCAGACGGCTGAATGACTTCCGTGCTTCCGCCCAGTTTTCCTCGGCCAGTTCCTGCATGGCGGCGCGGTAGACCTCGCGGTCGTCGCTCGCCTCTTCTGCGGCGGGACGCGCCAGCCGCAGTTCATCGATCTCGAGGATGTAGGACTGCTGGCTCGCATTCGCGACCGCCCCGGTCAGGGCCAGGTGCGATGAGGAGGTCCCTTGAAGCAGATGGTGCGTGGAAGCTCTCGGATTCAGATCGCATCCGCCCGAGATTTCCAGAACGAAGTCGCCTCGGCGGTGTTCGAGGTGAAGTCCGGGATAGGTCTCAGGGACACTCACCC
>JAEYWB010000528.1 GCA_023429275.1 Planctomycetota bacterium | reverse complement strand
CGGCAGCCCTGGGTGTCACCTGCGGGATCTCTCACGGTCTGGCGTGCGCGATCATGCTGCCGACCGCGATGCGGCTCAATCGCCACGTCCGCGAGCGCGAGACCGCGACCCTCGGCCGTCTGATGACCGGCCGCGAATTCCGTTCGGACTCGGAAGCCGCCGACGGGGCCGTCTCGTTCATCACCGATTACTGCCGCGACCTCGGGGTTCCGACCCGGCTCCGCGACGTCGGTGTGACGAAGGACCAGGTCGAGCCACTCGTCCTCGGTTCGCAGGGGAACAGCATGAACGGCAACCCGCGGGCAATCTCGGAGTGCGAACTTTCGGACACGCTGGAGGGACTCTGGTGATTCTTGCCGTCGGCCTCAGCCCTGCGTGGCAGCAGATTCTCGTCTTCGACGGACTCAACCCCGGCGAGGTCAACCGCGCGGCGGAGTCCTACGCCTGCGGTTCGGGGAAGGTTCTCAATGTCGGACGGGCGATCCACGCTCTCGACCCGGCGCTGGGTGCGGTCACAATCTGTCCGCTGGGCGGGCCGGCGGGACAGGCGATCTTCGATGAGTTCCAGAGCGACGCGATCCCGCTGGTCCGGATGATGGTTCCGGCGGCGACACGAGTCTGTACGACGGTCATCGAGCGTCCCACCGGACGGATCACCGAGCTGGTCGAGAACGCCCGGGCCATTCGTCGCGACACGCTGTTCGCCTTCGAGTACATGGTCGGAGAGACCTGGAGACGAATGAGCGATCTCAAGTGCGCGGTCTTCAGTGGCTCGCTGCCGCCACTGGCCGACGAGTCCTCTCCAGTAGAGTCCGTCGCGCGGATGATGGAGGGGCTGGAAGTCCCGGTCGTCCTCGACATCCGTGGAGCCGAGCTCCGGGAGGCCCTTCCGCTTGGCCCGCTCCTCGTAAAGCCGAATCGCGAAGAGCTTGCCGCGACGGTCGGCCGTCCGCTCGAGGGGACGGACGACCTGCTGGCGGCGATGCGGGAAGTCGTCGAACTTGGAGCGAAGTGGGTCCTCGTGACGGACGGTGGCCGTCCTGCCTGGCTCGCCTCGCGGACGGAGACCTTCCGGTTCGCCCCGCCGCAGGTCCCGGTCGTCAACCCGATCGGCTGCGGAGACTGCGTTGCGGCGGGGATCGCCGTCGGCATCGCCCGCGGAGAGGATGTTCCGGGCGCCGTCCATCTGGGACTCGCGGCGGCCGCCGACAATGCGACACGAATGCTTCCGGCACGGCTCGATCCTTCGAACATTCGAGACCTGCACGGCCGGATCATGATGGAGCGAACTGAGTAACCCGCGCCGAAAGCCTGAACCGTTTCAGCCACGTCACAAAGCAGGGCTATCGCTGCGGTGGTTCGTCGTCTCTGGGCGAGAGGATCGACAGTCGCCGCGCGTGGAATCCCGCGATCCCCCCGCAGACGACGAGCGACAGGGCGAACAGCACCGACAGATGCGTATGCCGCTCCGCGCCGGCAACCGGCGGGGTCATCAGGAGAAAGGCGTAGGCCGCGAGGCTCGCCGCAACGGCCAGCCAGATTCTGAAGGGGCGAAGCGAGAGCCCGGCTGCCGAGATGACGATGTGGTAAAGCGCCATCACCGGCCCATCGACGGAGCTCGTGATCTGCATGATGTATGTCAGCACGACGACGTCCGAGAGGGTCATGGCGCTCGAAACCGCTTCTCGCCGCGAGAGCCATTGCTGCCAAAGCCGTTCCCAGAGAACGACCAGTGCCGCCCAAATGACGATGGCCGCCAGGACGGGGGTATAGTAGCTCAGGGTCTCGGGATAGAAGGCGACGCGGCTCGCCACCACGATGAGGGCCGCACTGATCGCGATGAGCCGGTAGGTGACGGGGGGATGCCGCCGCGCGATCCGCACGATCTCGCGCGACCAGGCGTCGCTCCGGGCGTCGACCGGCTCGTCCCGCAGGAATCGCTCGAGGTCGTCCGCAAAGGCATCGGCGGAGCCGTACCGGTCGGTCGCCTTCTTCTCGAGGCTTCGCCGGACCACCCACCAGAGGGCGAGCGGGACATGGCGATTGAACTGCCTGATCGGCGCCGGCTCACGCTCCATGACCTGCAGGAGCATCCGCGCCGGGGAGTCGTCCTGGAAAATCGGACGCCCCGCGAGGAGCTCGTAAAGAATTGCCCCGAGGCTGTAGATGTCCGACTGCGGCGTCAGCTCGCCGATCCGGCCCGCGGCCTGCTCGGGGGGCATGTAGGCGGGGGTCCCGAGGATCGTTCCGGAGAGTGTCTGGCGGAAATCGGGGTTCAGCACCGTCGCCAGGCCGAAGTCAGCCACATGCAGCAGTCCTCTGCGATCCATGAGCAGGTTGGCGGGCTTAAGGTCCCGGTGAAGGATTCCCTCCCGATGGAGATATCCGACCGCGCGGATGACAGGGACCATCAGGCGGCAGGCTTCCCGCGGGTCGAGGGGCCGGCCCCCTTTCGATTCGCGGACGTATCTGTCGAGGCTGATGCCGTCGACATGCTCCATGGCGTAGAAG
>JAEYWB010000503.1 GCA_023429275.1 Planctomycetota bacterium | reverse complement strand
TTGCGATGCTGAACAAGAATCGGACGGTTAGTAATACAGAGGACTCAGAGGGCCCTCTGTGCTCACTGTGGCCTCTGTGGCAAGCCGTTGTCGTCAACCGGAAACCGACAGACCTGCCGCTTTGAATAGCTTCTACGCCGTCCGGACGAAGCGGCGGCCGTCGAGGATCACCGCATCTGCCGTCCGGCCGAGGGACAGTTCGCTCCGCTCCCCGTTCGAGTCTTCGAGCCGCAGCACCGTCGCGCCGCCCGATTCGACGATGTCCCACCGGCCGGTCTCGCGGTCATCCCTAACGCTGCCGAGTGAAAGCCCCCCGCTCGAGATCGACGTGTGCCCCGAGATCCGCCGCTCGTACATGCCGTCGGCCCCGAACGTCAGGTCTTCCTGCATCGAGTAACCGTCGCTCGAGCCGAGCTGCCGCTGGTGAGCTTCGGCTGCCGTGTACTTCCGTCCGCGGAGCACCGCGTCCCACTGGGCCATCGAGGGGCTGACGAACGCGATGCACGATACGAGCCTCGCAATCTCGCGCCGCAGGTCGTTCTCGGCGAGCCCCTCGTGGTTGTACGGAATGAGCAGGTAGAGCTGCTCCGTATGGGGATTGCGGATCGCTCCGATGAACGGCATCGCCGGATCGCGGCGGTTGAGAAAGGTCGCCCCCTTGTCCCCGACCGGCCCGAAGGCGGACATCAGGGCGTACTGGTCATCGAGATCGCCGCCGGGGTCATCGCCCGGTCCCGGCTTCGTGATCCCGACGCCGAGCTTCCCGTGAAGCGGCCCGTAGAGATGGATCCCGCCGCGGCTCGCGAGCCCGCAGTCATCGGGACAATCGATCGCCATGCCGAATTCGGGGATGCGAAGCATGACTTGAATGAGGTGGAAGGTCGACTACACAACGGCCTCTGTTCTAACGGGCCGACTTCACAATCACCAACCAAGTCGCGAAGTGGTGGCCTACCGTCGAAACCGGGCGGGTTTCATTCAAGGCCTGGCCCGGTACGCCAATCATTCCTCCGTCCTGATAGACCCTTGCGGTCAGCAGCTCTCCGTCTTTCAGCGACTTGACGTCACCCCACTCCCAGAGTTTCGCCGGCATCCGGACGGGCTGCTTCAGTCCGCGTCCGCCAACAGCTGTGACAGTGACGAAGTCGTCAAAATACGTCTTCTCCCGTGCGGCCTCGACCTGCAGAGTCACAGTCACCATTTCACCCAATGGCAGGCCCAAGGGGCCGACGAGCTGGTGAGTCTCGCCGATCGACTTGGTCGAGATCGAAGTGAGGGCGGGTTGCTGTCTGGCCGGGGGATTGGCCGCTGGCTGAGGGACGCGGCCATTCCCCGGAGCAGCCTGCTGGACGGGGCTCACGCGCTGAACCGGAGGCTGGGCGAAAACGGTTGTGAGATGTCGTCCCCCGATGACCAGGATGAGTGCTGAAATGACGAGGCTGCGGCGTTGCACTTGAACACCTCCATGCATGCAGAAAGCGGCGAAGTCGCAGGAGTGTCCGCGTTTCCCGCTCAGCTCTTCAACGGAAACGTGAACGTGTTCTCTCCCGAGTCCTTGACCTCGGCTTCGAGCGTCGTGGTCTCCGACGTCTGGTAGACCGTGGGGACGAGGTTCTCGAACTTGATCGGCTCGCGCTTCTTTCCCGCCTTGTGCTCCTTCTCCATCTCTTCGAAGGTCGTCGCCTCCTTGGCTGCCTTGGGAATCGATTTCGTGACGGTGACCTCTCCGATCTTCCCGGGGTTCTGACCGCGAGTGAAGAAGCCTCCGCTCGCAAGAGCGGTCCCAAGGCTGACGAGATCCTGGGGCGCAGAGGCACGCAGGAAAGCTCTTCCGCAAATGTGTCCGAATTTCGTTGACACCCTTCTCGCGTGTTCATAGCCTATATGTCGTTACGCGATATATCGCATCGCGACAGAAGGAGCGACGGCCATGGCGTTCGATTCGGAACTGCTTCGCGGAAGCCTCGATCTGATGGTCCTGTCGGCCCTCGCCGACGGGCCGCGCTATGGCTACCTCATTCAGCAGTCTCTCAGGGAGGCGACGGCGGACCGGGTCGGTCTTTCGGCCGGCACGCTCTACCCGCTTCTTCACCGGCTCGAGGAAGACAAGCTCGTGAAGGCCTCCTGGGACGACGAGACCGGCCGGCGGCGGAAGTGGTACGCCCTCACTCCCGCCGGTCGCCGGACTTTGACTCAACGAGCCCGGCAATGGCAGGATTATGCCGACTGCCTTCGCCGCGTCCTCGCCCCGATCCTGGATTCCCCGACCGGCCTGAACTCTCAGCCCGGCCTGGCCACGGAATAGCTGCCGTCTGCGCCGCGGGGCCCGCCCCGCTGTCGATGATCGATCACTGCCGTCTGCCTCCCGTCGTCCCGATCTTCTTTCAGGCCCCCGTCACGGCGTTCTGCCGATTCCCTGGAGATCATCATGTCCGAGCAGGAATTCGAGCTGTATCTCAGGCTGATGTCGCGGCTCCTCAAGCTGAGCCAGGCCCAGGAGCGGGCGATCTCCGATGAGCTCCGCGACCACATGGAGGAGCGGTTCACCGAGCTCGTGCGGGCGGGACTCCCCCGCGAGAAGGCGATCGAGCGGGCCCTGATGGAATTCGGCGATGCCGCGTCGCTTGCCCAGGAGTTCTCGGCGCTCGCGGCCCGCCGCCGAAGACGCTTCTGGCGGGCCTCCATCGCCGGCACAAGCCTCGCCGTTCTCCTGACGGTCGGCCTCGTGTCGATGTGGCCGGGTGGCCGGCTGCAGAATGCTCCCCCGCAGGGGCTCATCGCGCAGGAGGCCGGACCGGCAAGCGCGGTCTCTCCCGCCCCGGCGGGCCCTTCCCTGAGAGTCCAGGCGGTCGATCCTGCCCGTGTGCTCCCTCCCGAGCTGAACGTGGCGATCGAGATCGAGATGCCGGACAACTCTCTCAAAGAGGTCTTCGACTACCTGTCGCAGACGCAGAACATCCCCATCATGATTGACCGCCGCGCCTTCCAGGATGCGGGGCTCAACATGGAGGAAGCTCGAGTCAGCATCGCCTACAAAGGCCCCCTGGCGATCGCTCTCGATCAGGCATGCGAAGCGGCACATCGCCACGGTACGCCGATCGGCTGGAGCTATCGGGACAAGGTCCTCCGGATCACGACGGAGGATGTCCAGGGCGAACAGAGGTTCGTTCAGTCGTATGATGCCTCCCGCCTCGTCGCTCACGGAATCCGGGTCGCGGCGCTCCCTGCGCTTCTGTCGCGAGCCTCGTCGGGCGCGTGGGAGTCGGATGAGCCGGGGACTTCGAACATCAATCCGATCGGCACCCAGCTCGTTATCAACGCCGAGGCGAGACAACATCGGGAAATCTCTGCGCTCCTCGTGGCCCTCGACGAGATCTTCAAGGGAAACGCGGACGTCATCTGGAGCGGTGAGTCGGCCGAAACGCAGCGGGCCGAAACGACGCTCGACAAGTCGATCCAGTTCGAATTCCCCGATAATACGCTCAAGGAGGTCATCGACTACGTCGCCCATATCACCGGGCAGCCGATCCTGTTCGACTACCCGGCGCTCCCGGATGCCGGGGTCAATCCGGAGGAGGCCAAAGTCTCGTTCCAGCTTCCGGAGCGATCGCTCCGCACAGGGCTGGGGCTGCTCCTGGCGGATGTCGGCGGGACGCCGCTCGTCATCGTTCCGCGGCTCGGAACGCTGTGGGTCACCACCCCCGAAATGGCGAATGAATACCGCACGACAGCGGTCTACCGGGTGACCGAGTTCGAACAGGCGGGGGTCATGCCGGAGTTGATCTCGACGATCCAGGCGACCACAGGGCCCTGGGAACGGGACGAACCGGGGACGGGATGCCTGCAGCAGCCGCATCCGCACGTTCTCGTGATCCGCCAGACCGCCGCCGTCCATGCCCAGATCCGAAAGCTGATCGAAGAGCAGCGGCAAACCCTTCCGACGATTTCTCCGGAGGAGCGGGCCGCCCTGGAACAGAAGGTGACGACCCGTCTCTACCGA